>NZ_QQWV01000020.1:0-75620 GCF_003951715.1 Sphingomonas sp. ABOLH
CGACAGACCATCGAACATCGGCGCTTGCAGCACCGCAAGTTCGCCGCCTAACATCAACCCCCTGACGAGGTCCGCACTCCGCTAATCTACGCCGCGAGTTGTGCCGAATGTTCTGACGACGGACAGTCAGCACCTTCGAAATAGGTGTGAGCGAAGCCGTAATTCTCGGGGCTGTGCGGCAGTCGATGCTCGTCGAGAAAATCGACAATGGCATGACCCGACTCGTCAGCTGGTGGCCTTTGCCGCATGTCCGTGGTCCGCTGTCTCGTGGTTTGAAGCCTCGGGTTCGGCCAGCGATGGTGGCGAACGGAAGCCCTCTGGCCCTAGAAATTCGTATTTGAGATATCGATCGGAGTCGATGCGCTCGAAAACCGCGTTGATGACAGCTTCCCTGGAGCCGAGGCCCAGACGATCCTGAAGTCGCTCTGCGATCGCTAATGCTACGGGCGACAGCGCCACGGTCGACCGCCGGTACCCCGCATTGTCTTCCCGCTCCTTTTTCAGGCGCATGGACCGCGTGCTTTTTTTGATCTCGGATGGGTCGCTGGGCATAAGCAAGCGTCATTCTGCCACTCGGACGCTTAGCGCAAGGTGATGTGACGGTAAGACGGGGCGGTACATTTCGAGACTGGTAGTGTCGACGACCGACTTCAGCCGGTCAGCCCAGTTCGACCGATGCCGCGTTCGGAGCCAGTCACTATCTCGGGGATGTCGGGATCGGAAAGGATTGCCGAGAAATACTCGAGGCTTTCGGTAACTGCGGTCGCGAACCTCGGGCTGTAGTACACCATCGGCTCGTGAAGGATGTCGACGGCGATATAGGCGCGGACAGGGTCGATCTGCAGGATATCAACAAACTGGTCGATCAGTCGCCCTGTGAAGGGCGTTTGGCCGGCTCGGATTTTGTTGACGAGGCTAAGGCTCTTGCCGAGGCGGCGAGCCATTTCGGCATTTGTCACTTTCTTCAGACGCCACTCAGCCATGAACAACGCGTGAAGACGTTGTTGCCGCTCTTCGCAGACTGAAGCCTTTGTAGACTGGTGGTACATACTGCGACCCCCGTTAGGGGTCTAATACGCATCTATCCGTTCACGTTGTCAACCACCGCCACGCAGCGCGATTCATGAACTCTCCGTAAATGTTCCATGAAATGCGGCGAGTAGCCCGATAATGAAGGTGAGCCGAATTGGCGCAAGCGATCCGGATGCGTCGCCAGCATGGGCACGCGCGCGCTGAAACAGGTCATTCTGGTGCATCTGAATGCGTAACGTGACCCGAATCGGACCGGGGATGTCGGCATCTCGCGCCTCGTGAACAAAGGGGGCAGGATCACGGCAAACGACGAAATTCTCCAACCCTTTCATAGAGGTAGCGGAAACAGTCTCAAATCCGCATGTGGCCAATGAATGAATGCGCATCGCATCCACGGCGAGGCGGAACAGCGAGTGATCCACTTTGAAGGTATAAAGCGCCTGGGGCATATCGGACCGTACGACAAAGCGGCGGGTGTCGCCATCGGCCGCATAAAGCCGACCAGATGCGATACGATGCGTAACCGGATCTCCTCCGGCAAGGCGCATCAACAAATAGTGTAATTTTTTTACACTGATCCAAGTCATACCGCCTTAGAATCCGCAGTAGGCGGGGCGTTGTTCCGGGCGACCAAGATGTACTTGGCGCGAGACAAATAGTGTAATTTTTTTCCATCTTGCGGGAGTCAGTTTCTTCCTCCCTTTTAAGGGTGACGCAGCAATCCGCTTCGTCTTTCAAGGGGAAAGAGCATGTCTGCACTTTCAATGCCGAAGGGTGGCCAGATCAATGGCGTCCTTCTCGGCCTGGCGATCATCGCGATGGTGATGGTCCTGGGCGCGTCGGCGGCGTTCGCCGGCGCCGATACGACGTTCAATACCGCGCTGACGAAGTTCACGGACTTCCTCGAGGGCTCGGGCGGCAAGATCATCACCGTCATGAGCCTGGCCGGCGGCATCGTCGCGCTGGCGTCGGGCCGCTTCAGCCTCGGCCAGGTGGCCGTTCCCGTCGCCGTCGGTGTCGGCGCGGGCACGGGTATCCCGATCGTCACCTCGACCGTCACCGCGACGATCTGAGGCGTCGGCTGGATCAACCGCTGGGAGGGCGGCTTAGCTTATGGACCGGTACACCATCCCTTCGCATCTCGACGACCCGGAGCTGATCGGCTTCTGGACGCTGGACGAGTTCCTCGCGATGGCGATCCCCTTCATCTGGGGGATCCTGTCGCAGCACGTCGTGATCGGATTGATGGTCTCGTTGCTCGGATGGTGGGGATTTCGGAAACTCAAAGCCGGCAAGGCCACGTCGTGGATTCTCCACATGGCCTACTGGCACCTGCCGTCGAGTTTTACCGGGCTGAAGGCGACGCCGCCCTCCCACCTTCGCGTGATGGTGGGCTAAATGGATTATTCTGTCGGTCTCGCGCAGTCGCAGCGCGTCCTCAAGCAGCGCAACATGCTCGGCATCGTCGCGCTGGTCCTCGCGGGCCTCGTGGTGCTGCTGTTCCTAGTCGGCGCGACCCGTGACCGGGAGATCGTCCTGCAGCCGATCGTCCGCTCCCCGTTGACGCTCTCGTCGAGCGGGGTCAGCGAGCAGTATCTGGAGATGGTCACGCGCGACACCGCGCTGATGACGCTCAACCGCTCGCCCGAAAATCTCGAATACTGGATGGACTCGATCCTGGCGATCGCCACGCCGGAAGCACATGGTTCGCTCAAGCGCGACCTGATGAAGATCCTCAACGAGCAGCGCGGATCGAGCATCAGCCAGTATTTCACGCTCGCCGGCATGAAGGTCGATCCCGAGAAACTGACCTCGGAAGTGACCGGCACGCTGCACACCGTCGTCGGCTCGAAGTCGGTCACCGCCGAGCCGAAGACCTTCCGCTTCTATTGGGCGTATCGCGGCCTGACCCTCCAGCTCAAGGGCTTCGGGATGGTCACCAAGGCCGACAAGGACGCCGCGGCAACCATCGGAGACGACGCATGACCGCCTGGGTCGCAGTCGGGCTGATCGGGGGCGGGACCGCCTTCGCATCGCGCCTGTGTTCGCTATCGCGCCTGATCGGGGCGGGGATGATCGTGGCGGGCGGCGTGGTCCTCGCCGCGCCGGCCTTCGCCGACGAGCATGTGCTGGCAAAGGACAACAGCGAGGTCGCCTGCACGATGTCGAAGTCGGGGCTGACCCGCGTCAGCCTCAAGGACGATCGCTTCGCCAGCGTCTCGAAGCTGACCACCGGGGTCGATACCGACGATTTCACCGTGGTCAATGAACCGACCCGGGGCGACATCTATGTGTCGGTCCCGGAAGCCTATTCGCGGCCGAACGTGTCGTTCTTCGGCACGACGTCGAAGGGTTATGTGTACAAATTCTCGTGCCGGCTCGCCGGCGACGACGCGCAGCAGGTGTTCGTCGAGAACAAGGATATCGGTGGCGCCGCGGAAACGCAGGTCGCGGCCGTCGCGGCATCGCCGCAGGAGGCGTCCGCCACGCTGGTCCAGGCGATGTTCCAGTCCGCGCCGCTCGAAGGGTTCGAGGTCAGGCCCGCGGTCACCGACCCGGTGATGATTGGCTCGCTCAAGGTCCAGATGGTCGCCGAGTATCGCGGCGCCAGCCTCGCAGGCCGCACGCTCAGGATCGAGAACCGGGGCAAGGTTCCGGTCGCGCTGGGCGAGGGAACGATCGCACCGTCGAACGCGATCGCGGTCTCGGTCGCCAACCCCAACCTCAAGCCCGGTGAAGCCACCACCGCCTATATCGTCACGCCTTCGGGCCTCGCCAACGGAGTGCGGCCATGAGCCTCAAGGACATCTTCCAGCGTAACCGTGCCAAGCAGCTCGATACCGAGCCGGAGGAGGGCGGGGACAGCGAGCTGATGGCCGGCAACGATGCCGTCCGCAAGAAGCAGCTGCTCTACCTCGGCTGTGGTGGCGCCGTCGCGCTGGTGCTGGGCTCCTGGTACGTCATGGGCGACGATGCCAAGCTGAAGCCGGTCGGCACCGACGGGAAGGAGGTGAAGATCACCACCGACGACATGGTCAACCGGAACATGTCGCAGCGTGAATGGCAGGCCGCATCCGAAGCGCAGATGCAGTCGATCAACAATCAGCTGAAGGGCGTCGACGGCCAGCGCGCGCAGATGGAGCAGTTGCAGGCGCAGATCGCCGCGCTCCAGGGCGAGAAGCAGTCGATGGCGAGCGATGGCCAGCGGGTCATGAGCGCCTATCAGCAGGAGAACGACCAGCTTCGCCAGCAGATCGCGCAGCGTAACGCCGCGCCGGCCGCGCCGGCTCCGACGCAGATGTATGGCCCCGGCCAGCCCAATTACCGCACTCCCGGCGCGCCGATGACGGCGGGCGAGGCGGCAGCGGCTGCGGTGTCGCAGTCGCGCTCGATCAAGCTGGTGTCGTTCGAGGGCGGCCCCTCGGGCACCGCGACTCGGATCTCGGGTGGCACGACCAGCTACACCGACAGCCCCAATTACCTGCCGCCCAACTCGATCGCGAAGGCGAAGGTCATCGTCGGCGTCGACGCCTCGGCGGGGGTGCAGTCGCAGACCGATCCGCTGCCGGTGATCCTGCGCATCACCGGCCCGGCGCGCTCGGTCTACCAGAACGGCAAGCTGCTCACGACGCGGATCGAAGGCTGCGTCATCAACGGCGCGGCGCGCGGCGATCTCTCTTCCGAGAAGGTCTATGTGAAGCTGCAGCGGATGACCTGTCCGCAGGCCAATGGCCGGTTCGCGGTGTCGGACGTGAAGGGCTTCATCAGCTTCGCCGGCAAGACCGGCGTGCGCGGCCGTGTCGTCAGTCGCGAAGGCGGGCTCGTCACCCAGGCCTTCATCGCCGGGATAGCGGGCGGGTTCGGGCGTGGCTTCTCGGCCAACACCGACATGCTGCTCCAGGGCACCAACGTCACCGTCAACGGCAAGCGCCAGCAACTCGGCATCGGCGATATCGCCCAGGCCGGGATCGGCAACGGCGTCGCGCAGTCGGCCGACATGGTCAGCAAATACCTGATCGAGCGCGCCGAACAGTACCAGCCCATCATCGAGATGCCGACCGGCATCGATGTCGAGATCGTCTTCCTCGAAGGCGTCTTCATCCAGAACTGAGCCCGGGAGGAGGCGGTCACATGGCAAATACTATCATGATCGGCGCGATGGCGGGGGCGGCGATGCTGCTGACCGGCTCGGCCGAGGCGCCGATCGGCGCGCAGGTCCAGGTCGCGCTGCAGAAGCGGCTTCCCAAGACGAAGGTCGACGCGATCGACTGTTCCAAGGTCGACGGGCTGTGCGAGGTCGTGGCGGGCGCGAACCTGTTCTACGTCGACAAGTCGGCGCGCTACCTCGTCATCGGCCGCGTCTATGACATGGAGACGCGACAGGATCTGACCGCCGCCAAGCTGCTCGCGCTTAATCCCGACATGCTGGTGGGCGGCGCGGCGAAGGCCAATGCCGCGCCCGATGCGCCCGAGGCAGGCGCGGCGCGGGCGGGTGCGCGCGTCACGACCCAGCCCGCTGTCGCCCGCACGCTCGATGTGTCGCGGCTGTCGAGCAAGGGCGCGATCACCTGGGGATCGGGTACGCAGACGGTCACCGTCTTCTCGGACTTCCGCTGCGGCTACTGCCGCGCGCTCAGTCAGGCGCTCGAGACGATGAACGTGCGCGTGATCGAGCGACCGATCTCGGTGCTGGGAAGCCGCGAGATCGCCGACCAGGTGCTGTGCGCCCGCGATCGTCATGCGGCGGTCCGCGCGGCCTATGCGCAGAACCCGGTCCCGGCAGGCGCGAAGTGCGACACCAGCGGTCTCGATGAGAACGAGGCGTTCGCCAAGGCGCACGGCATCAACGGGACGCCCGTCATCGTCCGCTCCGACGGGGCGGTGATCGAGGGCTTCAGGCCCAAGGCCCTGCTCGTCGAATGGTTGAAGGGAGCCAAGTCGTGACCCGATCCGTGATCCGCCTGCCGGCCTGCCCGGTTTCCGACTATCGCCCGCACGCCCGCGCAAAGCGTATCGCCGCGCTGGCGATGACCGCGAGCCTGGGACTGCTCGCCAGCTGCACCACGCTGGGCACCAACATCTCGGGCAAGTTCGCGTGCGGCGCGCCCGAGGGTGGCAGCTGCGCGCCGGCGACCGTCATCGATGACAAGGCGCTGGCCGAGATCACCGGCGACAGCGGCTATCATCCAGCCGGACCGTACCAGGCTCCGCCGCGCAACACCGGGGGAACGCAGCGGATCGCCTATGCCTCGACGCCTGTGCCGGCGCAGGCGGCGGGGGTCGGGCCGCAGAAGGTCTTGCGGATCGTGTTCCCCTCGCATGTCGACGCCGCGGGGCGGTTCCATGAGACGGCGGTGGTGCAGGCGGTGGTCGACAACGGCCAGTGGCTGGCGGCGACCGACGGCCACGGTTCGGCGCTCGCCGCGACGCAGACGCTCAACGTCAGCCCCGAGATCCTCTCGCAGCTCGGCGCGCCGATCGCCGCGCTTCCCCCGGTGCCCGCCGAGGTCGCGCAGGTCGCCGCCCCGGCAGCGGTTGCAGGTGCGGCGAGCGCGGTCGGCGCACCGAGTGCGGCAGCGGTCGCGGCCGCGCGGGCCAGGGCGCGCGACGCGGCTGCTGGCAAGGGTGTCCCGATCGCCGCGACGCAGAAGCCGGCGCCGCCCGAACTCGCGTCGAGCGCGCCGGGCAACCGTCCAGCGACCTTCTCGCCGCGCGTGGAGGACTGATCGTCATGGCGAAGACCGGCTTCATCGCGCGCCTGCTCGGCGATACGCGCGCACCCGATCAGGGCACGCCGTCGCACGGTGCGCCGATGCTGTCGCAGTGGCTGCCGTACCGCAGCTATGACGCGCGGCACGACCTGTTCTACCAGACCGACAGCATCGCGTTCGCGCTGGAACTCGCGCCATTGATGGGCGCGGACGAGCGCACCGGCGAGATCATCGCACAGATGCTGTCCGAGAGCGTGCCCCCCAGCGCGCGCGTCCAGTTGCTCGCCTTCCAGAGCCCGCGCGTGGGCGCGCTGATCGCGCAATATGCGCTGCCGCGCTACAAGGCGGGCGGCATCCATCGCAAGATCGCCGAGCGGCGATCGGCGTTCCTGCGCCACGGCGCATGGGTGTCGATGTCGAAGGACGGACCGTTCCACGTCCGCAACCATCGCATCTTCCTGTCGGTCTCGATCCGCAGCGGCAAGGCGACGCCCGAGGAGCTGACCGGCGTTCGCGACAGCATCGTCTCGACCCTGCAGTCGATCGACATGCCGGCAACCCGGCTGAAGCCGGTCGATCTGATCGCGCTGATCGACGACATCACCGCGCCGGCGTTCGACGTCTCCGACCACGTCTCGGAATATTCGGACCTCGATCCGATCGCCGACCAGTGCGTGCGGCGCGACGTCCAGACCGTCGTCCAGGCCGACCGCCTGCTGGTGTCGGTCGAGCCGCTGCGCGCGGTGACGAACCTGTCGGGCGAGACGCAGTATCAGGAGATTCGGCCCGACACGTTCGACTATCGCTTCTTCTCGGTCAGGAACCTGCCGAACCGCTGGGCGCCGTGGGACGTGCAGAAGCTGATCGGCGACATGTTCTCCGACAAGCTGCGTCCGGGGTGCCCGACGCTCACGTCGCTGTGCCTGTGTTACCAGGACGAACAGGCCGCCTCGTCGAAGGCCGGTTACAAGTTCATGCGCACGTCGAGCCTCGCGGACTCGAAGTCGGCGCGGCTGCTCCCGCAGCTGAAGGACCAGAGCCGCGAATGGGAGCATGTCACCCAGGAATTGCGCCTCGGCAAGAAGCTGGTGCAGGCCTATTATGCGGTCGGCATCATCAGCCCGAAGGGGCAGGGTGACGCCAACGAGCGCACCGTCAAGTCGATGTACAAGGCGGCCGGTTGGGACCTGCTCGACGAGCGGTTCCTCCAGATCATGGCGTTCATGTCGTGCCTGCCGATGACGCTGGGCAACGGGCTCGACAGCGACCTGAAGCGCATGAAGCGGCTGCGCACGATGCTGACCTCGACCGCGGCGAACATGCTGCCGATCCAGGGCGAGTATCTCGGCGGGCATCTGCCGCACCTGATGTTCATCGGGCGGCGCGGCCAGCCCTTCTTCTGGTCGCCATTCGAGAACAAGGCGGGCAACCACAATGTCGCGGTGTTCGGCAAGTCCGGCTCGGGCAAGTCGGTCGCGCTGCAGGAGTTGTGCGCGGCGTTCGCCGGCGTGGGCGCGAAGATCATCGTGATCGATGACGGCCGCTCGTTCGAGCATATGGCCAAGAGCCTGGGCGGCAACTTCGTCGAGTTTCGCCTACGCGACGGGTTCAGCCTCAATCCGTTCTCGATGATCGACGAGACGCTGGTGGCGCAGGACGAGGACTATCTCGTCGACGCGCTCGCAATGCTCAAGTCGATCATCGGGCAGATGGGCCGGCACATCGACAAGCTCAACGACACCGAGCGCGGCCTGATCGACCGCGCGGTCAACCAGGTGTGGGAGGCCAAGGGCAGGGGAGGGTGCGTCGACGACGTGATCGAGGCGCTCGGCTCCGACGGCTCGGTGCAGGGCACGGATCTCGCGATTGCGATGTTCCCGTTCTCGGGCAAGGGCACCTACGGCAGCTTCTTCACCGGCGAGGCGTCGGTGGACATGTCGAACGCGCTGACCGTGTTCGAGCTCTCGGACCTGTCGAGCCGCGAGGAACTGCGCTCGGTCGTGCTGACTGCGATCATGTTCATGTCGTCGCAGACGATGCGCCGGATGGATCGCCAGATCCCCAAGGCGCTGCTAATCGACGAGGCGTGGCAGATGCTGCGCGGCGGGTCGATGGCCGATTTCGTCGAGACCTACAGCCGTACCTGCCGCAAATATGGCGCGTCGCTCATCACCGCGACGCAGTCTCTCAACGACTATTACAAGTCGGAAGGCAGCCTTGCGGCGCTGGAGAACTCCGACTGGTCGGTCATCCTGATGCAGAAACCCGACACGATCTCGGATTTCCAGAAGCACGGCCGCTTCGACATGGACCCCTACACCGAAAGCCTGCTGCGTTCCTTGAAGCGCAACGGCGCGGAATATTCCGACATCCTCATCAAGGGGCCGGAATCGATGGCGGTCGGGCGGCTCGTCCTCGATAAATATTCGGCGACGCTCTATTCCTCGAGCCCGCAGACCTTCGCCGATATCGAGCATCTGATCGAGCTCGGCTGCTCGATGGACGAGGCGATCGAGCGCGTCGCCTTCCCCGAGGAATATCGAGACAATCCTCCGGGCGAGCCCTGGGTGGAGGCGGCGGAATGAACGCCTTCACGCATGAGCGCGACTGGCACGCGCCGGCTGCGACCGACTGGAAACGCACGGGCACGCGCGCGATCGGCGACGCCTGCTATATCCTGCTGCGCGTGTCGGGCTGGATGGCGATGACGCTGCTCGCGACCTTCGGTGTCGCGATCCTGTTCTTCCTGATGCTCGGCGACTTCACCGCGCTCGGCTTCTTCTCGCAGGTCGCCAACCTCGGCACGCGCTTCGTCGCGGCCGACCAGGCGCGCCGCGCGGCGTTCGGCGACCAGCTGTTCGTCGTGTGGCTGGTCGCGTTCGGCATCGTCGCCGTGACCCGCGTGCGCCTGCTCGGCGCGATCATCACTTCCACGAAAGGCCCCCGTCATGGTTGATGTTCTCGATCGTCCCGAGGCCGCGTCCGCGGCGGTGGAACCGTCCGCCCCGGCGCCGGCACCCCGTGAGGACGCGGCCGGCGCGGCACCGCGGCGTCCGGTCGCGGACAAGGTAGACCGACGCAAGCCGCAGGGGCTGCCCGTCATCGCCTATGTCGCGGTCGCGCTGGCGGTCGCGGTGCTGCTGTGGGGGGCGTGGGTGACCAAGCATCTCCTGGCCCCGCCCGCGACCGTGCCGATGGCGAGCGTCCGGCTCGAAGGCATCGTCTCGGAATATGTCCAGGCGCAGAGCCACAGCAATGGTCAGCCCCAGCAGGTGGCCGCGCAGACCCAGGCGTTCATGTCGGCGCTCGACGACGAGATGAAGAAGGTCGGCGCGAGCGGCACCACTGTCCTCGTCGGCGAGGCGGTGCTGTCGAAGAACGTCCCCGATATCACCGACCAGATCCGCCGCGCGGTCTTCGCGCGTGTGCCGCTCCCCGCGGCCGCGCCGAACGCCCCGGCCGGTCCCGCGGTCGGTGCGATGCTTCCCCAGGCCTCCGGGAACGTCGCGCCGGCCGCGCCAGGGGCGGCGGTCCCGACCGCTTCGCCGTTCGGGCCTGCGCCGGTCTCGCCGGTCGAGGCGACGGTCACCCAGTCCGCGCCGGGAGGGGTCGATGGCAGCGGCAACTGAGGCGCTGGCGCGGGTCGGTCATGCGGCCCACACGGCGGTTGACGTCGCCGGGCACCGCGCGGCCCGAAAGGCGCTGATCGTCAAGCGGGTCCGCCAGTGGAGCGCGGTCGCGCTGCTCGGGATCGTGTGGGGCGGCTACAACTCGATCGCGGCGTGGCGCGAGACCCACGCCTTCATGATAAACGCCAGCGAGAGCCTCCCCAACTGGGCGTTCTTCATCCAGCGCGGCCGCGTACCCGCGAAGGGCGACTATGTGTTCTTCGCGCCGCCCGAGGGCGAGCTGGTGCGCCGCCACTTCGGACCGGATTCGGGACCGTTCGGCAAGCGCGTGATCGGCGAGGCCGGCGCGCTGGTCGAGCATCGCGGGGAATGGGTCTATGTCGACGGCGTCCGCGTCGCCCACATGAAGCCGCGCTCGCGCTTCGGCGAAGTGCTGACGCCGGGGCCGGTCGGGCGCGTACCCGAGAGCTGCTATTATGTCGGCACCGCGCACCCCGACGGGTTCGACAGCCGCTATGGCGAGATCGGCTTTGCCTGCGCGAAGCAGATCATCGGCACCGGGACACCCATCCTGTGATCCGGCGCGCGGGCCTTTTCGGCGGAACGCTGGGCGTGGCGCTGGTTGCCTCGTCGTCCTGGCCGATCGTGCAGGGCGCGCTCGCAAAGGATCACGGCGTGATGGGCCAGACCTGGGCGATCGCCGAGCCGGATCTGCTGGCGACGATCGACACCAGGCTCAAGACGCTGCAGGCCAATGGCGGCATCGAGCGGATGCAGACCGCGCTGCGTGAGAAGACCGAGGAGCGCGTGCGCAACCCGATCCCCGTCGCCGGCATCGGCGCGGTGCGCGAAAGCCGCAGCTGGACGTTCGACCCGACGATCGTGCTCGATCAGGATATCCAGGACCAGAAGGGCCGGCTCGTCGCGCGCGCGGGGCAGCGCGTCAATCCGCTGTCGTTCGTCGCGATGAAAACCGACCTCGTGTTCATCGACGGCCGCGACGATGCGCAGGTCGACTGGACGCTGAAGCGGTGGACCGCGCAGAATGCCAAGATCATCTTCGTCGCCGGCTCGCCGTTCAACCGCATGGGCGAGAAGAAGCGCCGCTTCTTCTTCGACCAGCAGGGCAAGCTCACCAGCCATTTCGGGATCGCGCGCGTCCCCGCCGTGGTCGAACCGGCGGGGCAATTGCTCAGGATCAGCGAGATCGAGATGCCGGGAGCGGGCGCATGATGTGGCTCGACATGCTCAGGACGCCTATGGCCGCGCCCGAGACGCCGGCCCTCAAGGCGATGCGGCGCGCGATCCTGTGGTCGGCGATCGCGCTGGCGATCGCCATCTGCGCGTTGCAGCCGCTGCGCGCGGTGCTCGGCGCCGGGGCAGGGGGCGCGCTTGCCGGACTGGTGCTGGCGCTGGTCGTGCTGGTGCCGGTCTATGTGATCGCCAAGAACCGCGCCGATAACGCCTACCTTGACGCGAGCCTCGCGGCGCAGCCGGACGCGGAGGGCGCGGCGTGATCCGCCGCCTGCTCACCCTCCTCGGCATGATCGCCGCGTTCGCGCTGCTGCCGGCGCCGGCGAGCGCGCTCCCGGCCAACTGCACCGGCAAGTTCGTCAACCCGATCACCGACGTCTGCTGGTCTTGCCTGTTCCCGCTGTCGGTGGGCGGCGCGCATATCTGGCCGGGAAGCCGACCCGACACCAAGAACCCGAGCCTGCCGGTCTGTGCGTGCGGTTCACCGATCCCGCGCATCGGCATCTCGATCGGCTTCTGGGAGCCGGCGCGGCTCGTCGATGTGACCACCAAGCCGTGGTGCTTCCCGAACCTGGGCGGGCTTCGCCTCAATCCGGGGCTCGATATCGGGCAGGGGCAGTATACCGGCCCGCTCATCAAGGGCGGTTCGACCCAGGCCAGCGCCAACTGGCAGGCGCATTATTACGTCTATCCCTTGCTCTACTGGATGGAGATCCTGACCGACTTCCTGTGCTTCGAGCAGGCCTCGTTCGACGTAGCCTACATGACCGAGATCGATCCGCTCTGGAACGATGACGTGCTGACCACGCTCATCAATCCCGAGGTCGCCTTGTTCAACAATCCGATCGCGGTCGCCGCCTGCGCGGCTGACTGCGTCGCGGCGAGCGCGAAGCTGCCGATCGACCCGATGTTCTGGTGCTCAGGCTGCAACGGCTCGATGTTTCCGATGAACGGCAACATCGCGGCGCACAATTCGCCGGTCCAGTCGTCGCGTCTCGCGGCCGAGCGACTCCTGTTCAAGATGCACCGGCAAGGGCTGGCCTGGGGCACCGCTGGATCGAAGGCGCTCTGCAACAAGTACGTCATGCCGATCCTGAAGAAGTCGCAATACCGCATCCAGATGACCAATCCGACGCCCACGGTGAGCGGCAAATATGCCTGCTCGCCGATCGGCGCGACGACGCTCCCGCCCGACGCGGGCCGGGCCTTCCCCGTCAAGGGCGAGGACTTCGGCTACCTGCTCTGGCGCAAGCGCAACTGCTGCATGCTGTGAGGACCTGACATGAAGAAGTTCCTCCTTTCCGCGCTCGCTATCGCCTCGGTCGGCACCGGCTGCGCGGTTCTCGCGCAGACCGTCGAGGGGCTCGACCTCGACGCGATCCGCGCGCGATCGGCGAAGTCCGAACAGGACGCGACCGCGCTCGTGAACGAGGTCGAGCGGCGCGGCGACGCGTTCCGCAAGGATGCGCAGACCGTGCAGGCGGTCGCGCTGGAGCAGATGCGCACGATCGACAAGGCGAGCCTGCCCAGGGGACCGGCGGGCGCGGTCGACTTCGACGAGATGATCCAGGCCGCCTCGGCCAACCTCAAGGAGAACCAGGGCACCGCGCCGCAGTTCATGGTGTTCGTGTCCACCTCGATGCCCGAACAGGCGCTGAAGCGGATCATTGCCGATACCTCGGCCGCTGGCGGCGTCGTGGTGTTCCGGGGCTTCCCCGGCAATTCGGGGAAGGCGTTCATCGCCGCGCTCTCCAAGGTGGTCGAGAAGGACCAGCAGTTCGCCTCGATCGGGATCGACCCGCGCCTGTTCCGCGCGTTCGATGTGACCGCGGTTCCGACGATGGTGGTCTCGTCGAGCGACTTCACGCCGTGCGACGGCCTCACCTGCAAGACGACGCCGCCTCCGTTCGATCGCATCGAGGGCAACGTCACGGTGCGCTACGCGCTGGAGACGTTCGCGGGCGAGAATGGCCCTGGCGCGCTGGTCGCGCGGACCGCGCTCGCCAACCTCGGCCGGAATCCCTGAACCATGCGGGGGGGCCGTATCCTGATCGGTCTTCTGGCGCCGGTCCTGGCAGCGCAGGCGCTCGCCCAGGTCCAGTCGACCCAGCAGGGCCAGCAGGGCGTCGGCGATTTCTACGGCCTGGGCGATTACACCTACTTCAGCGACACGACCCCCAAACCCACCCCGACCCCCACACCCTCATCCGCGCCGGTCGCAAAGACGACGGTGACCAGCGTCGCCGAGCCGAGCGCGGCTCCCGCGCGGACCACCGCCAGCATGGCCCGCACGGTTCAGCCTGCGGCAGCGAGTAATGCGGTCGCGGCCGAGCCGAGCGCGCAGTCGAGCAGTTCGACCTACACCTATCCCAAAGGGGACATGGCGGCGGCACGCGCCGCGGCGAAGGCACTGGCGACCCCGGCACGCCAGGCTTCGGGCGGCATCATCTCCTCGACCGATCTGCCCTCGACCATCCCGGGCTTCAGCAGCGGCACCCAGCCCGGCGAAGCCTATGCCGACGATCCCGACGCGCTGATCGCGGCGGGCGGGTCTGCCGCTGGCGCGAACGAGGCGTGGCAGCTCGTCACCGATCCGGGCCGCAAGGTCGTGACCGTGCCTGCCGGCGATCTCACGCGCGCGCAGGACGTCGAGAAGGACCCGAACAGCTATCTCGCCGGTCAGTCGGTGGGCGGCGCCGACGGTAGCTGCAAGCCGCTGCCTCCCAATGGCACCACCGATTATTACGAGGCGACCTGCAACAAGGGCGCGAAGCTCGAGGAAACCCCGGCGACCTGCACCGGCAGGATGGACCCGGTAATCGTCGATACGCTCAGGTACTTCTATTATGGCGTGCGCGACCAGAACGAAGGCGGCGGGTTCGCGCGCAACAGCGTGATGCAGGCCAAGGTCGGCGCCGGTCTGTGCCGGGTCGAGGCGGGCACGCCGCATATCTGCGATGCGCAGATCGAACTGGGGGCGGGCGGCGGCAACGTCGAGGCCTATCGCAAGTGGTGCAAGAAGCAGTCGTCGATGAATACCACGGCGCAGCTTTACTCCTGCTCGGCCGAAATCCCCCAGGCCGAGATCCCGGCGCACCAGAATTACGCGACCGGCACGGTGTACCTCAGGAAGGAGGGCACGCGCGAGGTCACGCTGACGCGCAATGAGGGAAGCTGTCCGGCGCTGGTGTCCGACACCGCCTGCATCGCGACCGGCCCGGAGGTCTGCACCGAGGGGCCTGAGACGCGGATCATCGACGGTGTGTCGGTCACGGCATCGTGCTGGGCGTGGTCGCGCCCGTTCACCTGTCAGCGCATCACCCAGGCGTCCGATTGCAGCGATCTGGAGAACGGCGGGAAATGCACCTTCCTGCGTGACGAGTGCCTCGACGATCCGCAGTCCGGTCCGTGCCAGGTCACGACGAAGGTCTACAAATGCCCGGTCCCGACGCCGCCTTCGACCGATCCCAAGCAATATATCTGCGGTGATGACGTCTATTGCATCGACGGCGAATGCGAACCGGTCGAGCGCGAGGCGTCGACCGAGTTCAAGGACGCCGTGGTCGGGCTGCACGCGCTGGGCCAGGCCAATGCCGAGTTCGATCCCGATACGCTTACCCTGTTCTCGGGCAAGCGGCAGACCTGCCACAAGCCGGTGTTCGGGCTGGTCAACTGCTGCGCGGGCAAGGCCTCGGGCCTCATCACGACCGCTGCCGGCGCGGCCGCGATCGCGGGCGGGCCGGTGGCGATCGCCGCGCTCGCGACGCCGTTCCTCACGATGTTCATGTGCTCGAACGACGAGAAGCTGCTCGACGTGCAGGACCGGATGGGGATGTGCCACAAGTTGGGCGAATATTGCTCGGACAAGGTGCTGGGCATCTGCACCTCCAAGAAGACGGCCTATTGCTGCTTCGAGAGCAAGCTGTCGCGCATCCTGCAGGAACAGGGCCGCCCGCAGATCAACAAGCCGTGGGGCAGCGCCAAGAAGGAAACCTGCAAGGGGTTCACGCTCGATGAATTCTCGCGCCTCGACCTGTCGGTGATGGATTTCACAGAGGTCTATGCCGAGTTCGTCGACGCCGCGAAGCTGCCCGACGAGATCGAAACCTCGCGCCAGATCCAGGAACGGATCAAGGCCTATTACGAGGCGAAGAAAAGCCAATGACCGGCGTGACGCAACTGTCGGACCATCGTCCGTTTCCCGACCTTTCGGTCGCGGAATTCGCGGTGCTGATCGCGCTCCTGCGCGCCGGACCGCACCCGGCCGGGTTCCTCATCCCGACGCTCGACAGCTGGTTCGATACGAAGCTCTGCGTCGCCGATCTCGAACCGACGATCGCGCGGCTGATCCGCGCCAATCTCATCCTGCGCCGGGGCGAGACACTCTACCCGCGCCGGCACGCCCGCAACCTCATCATCGGGGTGTACGGCAACCTGTTCCGTATCCTCGCCGACGACATGGCGCAGCTCGTGTCGCTTCAGGAGCCGTCGCTCCTCGGGACGCTCAAATCCTACCTCACCCGCCGCGAACAGGAAGATCGCGAAAAGCAGAAGAAGAAGGACGACTGACATGCGCAAGGCCCTGACCCTCGCTCTCATCCTCTCGGTCGCGTCGCCCGTGCTGACGCCGGCGACGGCGCAGGACCTGACGCCGCTGCCGGATTCGGTGTCGTCGAGCCGCGATGTCGGTGACGACGGCCGCGATGGCGGCCAGGACAGCTACGGCGGCGCGGACGATCTCGGCTCGGCCGACCGCGTCGCGGCGCAGACCGGCGACGACTTCTACTGCCGCGAGCGGCGGCTCGGCACCTGGTTCTATTGCGACAAGCCGAAGGCCAAGCCCGCCGAGCAGCGGTCGGCGCAGCCTACGCGGTCGTCGGCCGAGCAACTGGCGGCGATCTCCAAACAGCTCGAGGAACTGAAGGCGCGGGCGATCCTCGAGCCGACGCCCGAGAATATCAGCCACTATATCGCCTTCCAGCGCGAGCAGCTCGACCGCGCCTCGTCGTTCGCCGACATGTGGCAGCGCACGGTGTGGCAGAACCCTGACCTCGACTACACGCTCCAGCGCCCCGTCAGCCAGCTGGGCAAGCGGACCTGGCTCGATACGCGTAACGCCGATCGCGAGCGCGTCCTGTCGCAGATCTCGCAGCGGTACGGCGTGTTCTATTTCTATTCGTCGGCGTGTGCCGCCTGCGAGACCTTCGGGCCGATCATGCGCAGCGTGTCGGATCGGTTTGGTCTGACCGTCATGGCGATCTCGCTCGATGGCGGGCCGACCCGGGCCTTCCCGAACTACACGGTCGACACCGGCCAGTACAAGGCGATGGGCATGCGCGGCCAGCAGGTGCCCGCGCTCGTCCTGTTCGACACCGTCACCAAGCAGCCGATGCCGATCGGCTACGGCGTGATGGCCGCCGACGAGGTGATGAACCGCATCTTCACACTGACCAGCGTCAAGCCCGGGAGTGACTTCTGATGGTCCGCTCGATCGTCCGCTTCTGCGCCGCGGTTCTCGCGCAGGCCAGCATGATCCTCGCGATTGGAGGTCTCGTCGCGACGCCGGCGATGGCCGACGTCCAGGGCGAGATGAACAGCTATTTCAACAAGTCGGGCGCGGCCGCGAACGTGACCGGCCCGACCGCTTTCCAGGGGCAGTCGGCGGGCTATTACTCGGGTGGTTCGCTGTGGAGCCGATTTCCGCAGAAGTCGATCAACCCGGTCAGCGTCGCGCTCCCCAGCGCGCGCGGCGGCTGTGGCGGCATCGACCTGTTCGCCGGGTCGTTCTCGTTCATCAACGCCGACGAGATCGTGGCGATGCTCAAGGCGACCGCCAACAACGCGATCGGCTTCGCCTTCCAGCTCGCGATCGACAGCATCTCCGCGCAGATCGGCGGGGTGATGAAGGACATGAGCCAGCGCGTACAGCAGCTGAACGCGTTCAACATGTCCTCCTGCGAGGCGGCCCAGCAGGCGGTCGGCTCGCTCTGGCCGGCGATGGACGGGGCGTCCTCGACGATCTGCCAGCAGGTCGGCGGGGCGAAGGGGTTCTTCTCCGACGCGGCCGCGGCGCGCCACGGCTGCACCAACAAGGGCGAGCGTGAGGATACGATCGCGCGTGCCGGCGACGACGCCGAGCTGGTCCAGTCGAAGAATTACACCTGGTATGCGCTGAACGCCAAGAGCGCGACCAAGCCGTCCCGCGAATATGCCGAGTTCCTCATGACGATGGTCGGCACGATCATCTATGACGCGACCAAGGCCAAGGACAGCATGGGCGCGTTCCAGTTCATCGCGCCGGCCAGCTGGGACACCTATCAGGCGCTGCTCGACGGCACCGCCTCGGCGCCGACCGACGTGTGGCAGTGCGACACGACCGACGACAAGGGGTGTCTGAAGCCCACGCCGACCAAGCTGAGCATCTCGACCAACGAGGCGCTGCGTACGCGTGTCCTCAAGGCGATGGACAGCATGTCGGGCAAGATCCGCTCGAACGCCGCGCTGTCGGGCGACGAGATCGCCCTGCTCGGAATGACCTCGATCCCGCTCTACAAGATCCTCGTCGTCAACGAGGCGGCGCACATGGGCCTGTCGGGCGGCGATCGCGCGACGCTCGCCGAGATGGTGGCGATCGACATGCTGATGTCGATGCTCGACCGGATGCTGGACACGATCTCGCAGGCACAGGCGGGCGCGAAGTTCGTCTCGACTGACGAGTTCAAGGCGTGGCGCGCCCAGGTCGACAGCGTGAAGACCGAGCTGTCGCGGCGCAGCGAGAAGATGGCCGGGCAGATCTCCAATACCTACCGGGTGATCCAGTACACCCAGTTCATGGAATCCACCCTCAAGAACACGATGAGCCCGCAGTTGTCGGCTTCGCTCCGGTTCGGACGCGGCCTCAGCGCGCAGGGCTTGCGGTAACGGCGGCAAGGGAGCGACGGCGATGGGCGGGCTCGAAGTCTTCACGATCGGCGGGGGCGAATATATCGTCAACGTCTTCAACGCGGTCGCGGCATGGACCGGGGGCGGGGGCTACCGCTCGATGCTCCAGGTCGTGATGGTGATGGGCTTCATCTACTCGCTGTTCGTCGTCGCCTTCTCGCTCGACTGGCGGGCGTGGTTCAACTGGTTCCTCCAGTCGACGCTCATCTACATGATGCTGATGGTCCCGACCGTCACGGTGAAGGTGACCGACCGGATCAATCCCGCGCTCGCGCCCTCGGTGGTGGACAATGTGCCGCTGGGCTTGGGCGTGATGGCCTCGTTCACCAGCCAGGTCGGCGACTGGATGACGCGCTCGGCCGAGACCGTGTTCGTCATGCCCAACGCGCTCGCGCTGACCAACAACGGCATGATCTACGGTGCGCGGCTGATGGACAAGGCGCGCACGTTCCAGATCACCGACAGCGTCTTCCGCGCGAACCTCGACGAGCATCTCAAGCAATGCACCTTCTATGACGTGCTGCTCGGCTTCAAGGCGATGGACGATCTCACCAAGACCAGCAACCTGTGGGAGTCGATCGGGCCGGGGTCGCCGGCGCGCAGCCAGCGCTGGATCAGTTCGACCGGTCCCGGCACCACCGAAAATTCGATCATCCCGTGCAACGAAGCCTATTCGCGCATGGATGCCCAGTGGCAGACGGCCTACGACAAGGATCTGATCCCGTTCGCCAGGAACGCCTATCCTGGCATCGCCGACACGATCGCGGCGCAGCGCATTCGCGATGACCTGCCGGTGGTCGCGGCGCAGATGCACGGCACCTCGACCGATGCCTATTCGTACCTGAAACAGATCTCGATGATTGACGCGTTCCTGGCCGCGCGCGAGAGCTTCTCAGACGCCGGGTGGGACGCCTATGCGTCGCAGCGCGCGGACGCCCAGGCCAAGAACACCTACACCTCGATCGCTACGCAGGCGATGACCTGGGTGCCGCTTCTCGGCATCGTCCTGACGGTCGTATTCTACGCGATGTTCCCGGTGCTTTTCCCGCTGTTCCTGTTCCCCAGGACCGGCCTGCAGACGCTCAAGGGCTATGCGACCGGGTTCTTCTACCTCGCCTCCTGGGGGCCGCTCTACGTCATCCTGCACATGTTCGTGATGAGCAGGGCGGCGAGCCTCTATCACGCGGCGGCGCCGATCGGGCCGACGCTGCTGGTTTCGGACGGCATGGCGAGCGTCAATGAATCGATCTCGACGCTCGCCGGCTTCCTGATGATGAGCGTGCCGTTCATCGCCGGCGGGATGGCGCGCGGCGCGATGGCGATCGCGGGGCATGCGACCTCGATGTTGCAACCGGCGCACAGCGCGGCCGAACAGGCCGCGACCGAGCGCACCACCGGCAACTACTCGTACGGCAATACCTCATTCCAGAACCTGACGTCGGGCATGACCCAGGCGAACAAGTTCGACGATCAGCCCAAGTTCAATTCGGGCTATTCGGTCGGCACGTTCACCAACGCCGACGGTGGCGTGACGTACGGCTTCGCGGACGGGACCAACGCGTTCGATACCCGCCAGGGCATCTCGAACCTCGCATTCACGCCGACGCGGACCGCCGGGTTCGACAGCAGCATGAGCCGGGCGCTCTCGGACGGGCAGACGCACACCCAGTCGCTCCGCAGCGCGGCATCGCAATCCTGGAACGCGACAGCGACGACGGCGACGGATCTGTTGACGGCCGCTGAGCATCGTCGCGGGAGTTCGACCGAGACGGGGTCCGGGTTCAATAATAGCGTCGCGCGGATGACAGAGGCGTCCCGGAGCCTTTCGACAGGTTTGACGGACAAATTTGGACTAAGCGTATCTGACAGCCAGAATGTTTCCAGAGTTACGCAAACTACTGGTGATGCCAATGCGGGTCTAGAGGCCCTTGGAAAGATGTGGGGAGTTACCGGAAGGGCAGGGATCGGCTTGCGCCTAGCTTCAATTATCAACGAGAACACAGGTCGTAACATATCGGGAGATCAAGCCTACAGTGAAACTCGTGATTATCTGACTAGAGAAACAAACACTACTCAAGCGCGTGCGGCTCGCGACGAATTTATGCGCGAAACCAGCACAAGCGGAGATAGTGAAGTTCGGTCGCTGTCGCAGAAGCTGGGCGTCAGCGTCGGGGAATCGCGGTCGGCGTCGTTGGAAGCAACTCGAGCCGAAGAGACGTTCCAGCGGGTCAGCAACGATGTCAGAGAGGCCTCGGCGCGGGGCTGGTCCCTCAACCGGAACGAGAGCCAGGAGTTTGTCGTGTATGCCCAGGAGCGACTGCTCGGCGACGACACGCTGTCGCAGTTCGGGTGGACGCCGGGCATGGTTATGCCCCGCACGCCGCAACAGGAACAGGTGCGCGATATCCTGCTTGGCGAATTCATGGAGCGTCGCGTCTCATCGGTCCGCGACGAACTGGGTGTAAGCGTGCCTGAGCGTCTGTCAGGGCAGTTGCATGGCCCTGCTTCGGCGACCCCGGGTGCGGTACAACAATGGGGCAACCAGCGCGCAGCCGGCGTCAGGGCGCAAGGGCCTGACGTGTCGATCCGGGAAAGCTCGCGCGATCTCGATTTGGCCGGCAATGTCGCTGACGCGATCCCGAACGCGTCAGCGCGCATCACGCGTGGTGCATTCGAGGTCGGGAACGGTGTCGACGAGGCGAGAGGGACGGCGGGTCAGCTAGGTGACCATGTCCAAGAGCGCAATGATGCGTGGATCACGACGACACTTCCCGGTGTTGAGGGCGCGCGCAACTGGGTCCGTGACAATCTCGGGATCGGAGCTGGCACCAGCCATGTTTACGAAGTCCCGCGCGGTGAACGTGCGATGCTGCCGATTTCGGGGCGGCTGAGTTCGGGAATGGGTGGTCGGATCGACCCGGTCACTGGCGAGCCCGGGCGGCATCACCGAGGGGTGGATATCGCAGCGCCAGCCGGGACGGAGATCCGCGCGCCAGCTTCGGGTCAGGTCATTCGGAACGACTTCCAAGCCAACGGTGCCGGGAACTATGTGGTCCTGCAACACGGCGACGGCTCACAGAGCAAATACTTCCACATGCAGGATCGGTCTGGCTTCCAGGTAGGAAGTACGGTCGAGGCCGGGGCTGTGATTGGCCGCGTTGGCAGCACCGGAAAATCGACCGGGTCGCACCTTCATTATGAATTATGGAAGGATGGCGCTCCGGTCGATCCGAGGAGGTTCCAGCTTAGGAATGGCCGGGAATAAGGAAATTGCCGACGATCATAAGTCCGATAATGACAGCGAAGAGGATTTTGTTACCTCGCGCTGACGTTATCGGTTTTTGGGTGTATTCGATAAAATTGGTTCGCTCAGAGGCAAGTTCAATGCCTCGTTGCGTCATTGGATCGAGTACATTGTTAGGATTGAAATAGATATTCGCGCCAATGGGCGGAACGTCGTTCTGCCTGTCCCAATCCCGGCTAGGAGCGTCGTACTCATATTGGCCAGTAACATTGTTAAACACGGCCGCTCCTTCCTCAATCCATAGCCGACCGTGCTGGTCAGAATTAGGCTTGCAAAGCCTAGCATATCGGATTGAGTTTGGCGAGGATTTTCACCCGCACTGACGGAGTGGGCACGGTGGAGCAGGACGGCGAAAACCCGCGCACGATCGAACGCTACGAGGCGCTGCTGCGCGAGCATCTGCTGTTCTACGATGCGCTGCGTCTGCGCGAGCGCCGGCCGAGGGGCGCGGCGCAGCGCCAGTTTCAGGACGTGGCGTGGGGCAAGGCCCCGCCGGTAACCGATCACGAGCTCGCCTATGTCTGGCACCTGAAGGCGCGTAGGATCGCGCCTTTCAACACCCCGGCGCCGGCACCGCATATCGACGACGTGATGGCCGGGTACGACCTCGGGGCGCGGCCGGTGAGTGGCGACGTCGGCACGAAATGGGATAATGCCTGGCGCGAGTATCGTGGTGGCCGGGAGTTCTTCTGAGCCAAACAGATTAAAGGAGTGGACCGATCTGCAACCGATATCGCCTGAGCGCCAAACAGGCCGCGGTGATGCGGTCGGTCGGGTTCGAGCCGCCGTATCCCGAGGACGAGACCCACCCGGTGCCGCGCGAGATCTTCCCGACCGGCAAGAAGACCGCGCGCTATGGCCTGGTCGTCAGGCGGGCAGGGGAGCGTAACCGCCCGCTTGAGCCGATCGCGATGGAATGGGGCTTCCCGACCAAGGTAGCGAGCAAGCGCGACCCGGCGGTCAAGCTGGACAAGTTCGTCACCAATGCGCGGAATCTCTCATCGTCGATGTGGAAGCCGTCGATCGCCAGTCCCGATCGCCGCTGCCTGGTCTCGTTCACGCATTTCGCCGAACCACATCCCGAGGGCGGGAAGGGCGATGACGGCAAACCCCGCCAGATGTGGTTCTCGCTGCCTGACCAGCCCATCGCCTTCTTCGCCGGTCTGTGGCGGCCGACCGAGCGCGGCGATGCCTATGCCTTCTGCACCACCTCTCCCAACCCCGCCGTCGCGCCCTGGCATCCCAAGGCGATGCCGGCGATCCTCCACCCCCGCGATTTTACGACATGGCTCGACGGGAGCCATGAAGATGCCCTGAAGCTCGTCCGCCCCTACGAGGGTGAGATGAGCGCGCAGGAGGCAACTCCCGATGGCGGTTCGGCATGAACCGGGCTAGGCCGGTACAATCATTCACCACCGGGACGTGTTCATGACGACTACATCCGATCTGGCCGAGCAGATCTCCAACACCCATGGCCTCGCAAAGGCCGACGCCAGGAAAGTCATCGATGCGATCCTTGCGAACATCACCGCGGCCGTCGCGACCGGCGAGGAAGTCAGCCTCAACGGGTTCGGCAAGTTCAAGCTGAAGGACACCCCCGAGCGTCAGGGGCGCAACCCATCGACGGGCGAGGCGATCACGATCGCGGCGTCGCGCAAGCTGACGTTCGCGCCCGCCAAGGCGGTCCGCGATCGGTTGAATGGCAAGTGATATACGGGCCAGCGTATAAAAACGCTGGCCTAAGCTGAGGGGACGTCATGGCCGATACCGCAGCCGACTACCGCGCGAGGGCTGCGGCCGATCTTGCCCAGGCGCAGCGGCTCGATCTGCCACATGCTCGGGATCGTATGCTGTATTCGGCCGATCGCTGGTCGAAGATGGCTGATGCGGTCGATCGCCGTGTCCGGTAACGAAAGCACGTCGATCGCGCTCGACCTGGCTAACTGGTCAGCAGTCCAGGCAATGGTCGAGCGTCTCGGCGACAGGGCTGTGATAGCGATCTACGAGCTGGCCGAAGGCGCTGGGCCGGTCGCGGATCTCGCGGCCGCACAGATGGAAAAACGCAACCTCGACTATTGAGCCAAGTTAAGTGTTCGGCCCCTGGTTAAGCCACTGTTGCCGACCCGATAAAGAAGCGTTCCCATTTTGTTCGATAATATATCTTATGTTAAATCAATGGCTTAGCAGATTTCCGGCATCGTTCTTGCAGAGACTGACGTGGCTTTTTCGCAGCTAAGGCTTGCCAGTCAGTCGCGAGTTAGCCGCGCCGTCGTTCTCGCGCGCGAGCGTGTCGCGGATCTTCGTAAAGATCCTGCAGCGCGCGCAGCCGAAACGCATTCCACCAGCGTTGCCAGCGATGCTCCTCGGCATCGTGGAGCATGTGACATCGCTGGCATAGCGCGGCGAGATTGCGCGGCGCGCTATTGCCAGGATCATGATCCAGATGCGCGCAGGCCAGCACGACATAGGTGATCCGCACGACGTCGAGCGCGAAGAGGTCGCCGACCTTCACCCGTCGCCCCTCTCCCGATCGCCAGCATCGCGCTTCGCTATCCCACCAGCGCCCATCGCCCAGATGCGCGACGTGCCGAAGATGCGGTCGCCGGCAGCGTTCGCAGCGCCCTCCTGCCCGCACGAACCGGATCTGGTCCGACAGCAGCGGCCAGTCGATCGGGTACAGCCAGCGGTTTTCGGGGCGGATCGGCATCCATGACTCTATGAGTCATGCGAAATGAGAACAAAAGGAAAATCTCGTTCCCTTCATGTTCTTATCCAGCATATCATGCGCGCATGTCCGCGTGTGTGATTCCCCTGTCCCAACCGATGCCGATCGCCGATCTGCCGCCAGCGTTTCGCCTGAGGGTGGTGAGCGCGGCCGGCGCTGGCTTCCCCTCGCCTGCCCAGGACTGGGAGGAAACCGCGATCGATCTCGTGGCGCTGCTGCGCCTCGACCGCGCCGCCAGCTTCGTGTTCCGGGTCAGCGGACAGTCCATGATCGACGCTGGAATCTATGATGACGACGTGGTGGTGGTCGATCGCGACGCCACGCCGGTTAGCGGCCGCATCGTCATCGCCGTGGTCGACGGGGGCTTCGTGATCCGCCAGTTGGTCTGGCGCGACGGCAAGCCGGTCCTCGAGGCCCGCAACGCGCGGATGCGCTACGACGCGGTGATCGCGGATGAGAGTGTCGAAGTGTGGGGCGTCGTCCGCGCCTCCGTGCGCAACCTGCAGGGCTGACCGCCATGTGGGCGATCGCTGACGTCTCCAACTTCTATTGCTCGTCGGAGAGGGTATTCGACCCGTCGCTGCGCGATAAACCGCTCATCGTGCTGAGTAACGGGGACGGCTGCGCCATCGCGCGCTCCGAGGAGGCCAAGGCGCTGCACATCAAGATGGGTGCGCCGATGTTCAAGATTCGTGATATCGTCCGCGAGCATGGCATCCAATACCGCAGCAGTTCCTACGAATTGTATGCCGACATGAATCGTCGCTTCAATCAGGTCCTCGCCGAGCACAGTTGCACGGTCGAGGTGTACTCGATCGACGAATCGTTCTTTCGCCTGCCGGTGCTCCCGAACGGCCTGGGCGACGTGGCGGCCGCGCACCGCGTGATCGCGGCCGTCAAGCGTGCGACGGGCCTGCCGATCCGCATCGGGCTTGGCCCGACCCGGACGCTGAGCAAGGTTGCCAACGCCCTCGCCAAGGCGTCGGAGAAGGTCTGGAAGGGCGTGGTCGACCTGCACGACATCGAGCTGCGGCGGCGCCTGTTCGCGCAATGGCCGGTCGAGGAGGTCTGGGGCATCGCGCGAGCGATGACCGAGCGGCTGCGACCGCTCGGCGTCAGGACGACGGCCGATCTTGCCGCCCTCCCCCCGGAGGTCGCGCGCGACGTGGGGACGGTGATGCTGGAGCGGCTCGTGCGCGAGCTGAACGGCGTCGAATGCACCGATTTCGAGCCGGAGCCGCCCCCGTCCAAGGCGACCGCGGTGACCCGCTGCTTCGGTGAGCCGGTGCGCGAGGTCGCGGCGCTGCGCGAGGCGATGGTGCGCCGCGCGGTCCGCGCGGCCGAGAAGATCCGCGCGCAGGATCTCGCTGCCACCCGCCTGATCGCCTTTGCCCACGGAAGCCGGTTCAAGCCCAACGCGCCGTCCGCCTCGCGCATAGCGCGGCTGTCGCCGGCGACCAATGATCCGCGCGTGATCGGCGGTATGGCGGGCCGCATGGCGGATGTCATGTACGAAACTGGCGGCGTCTACACCAAGTGCGGCGTCATGCTCGAGGGGCTGGAGCCGATGACCGCGCACCAGGCCGACCTGTTCGCGGTGCCCGATCCGCGATCCCCTGCCCTGCTCGCCGCGATCGACGGGCTCAACGGGCGGTTCGGCCGCAACACGATGCGGCTTGCCTCCGAGGGCTTTGGCCAGAAGAGCTACGACACCAAGCGTGCTTTCAAGAGCCCGTCCTGGACCACGCGGATCGATCAGGTGCCGATCGCGCGGTGAGATCAATAGCGATAGCCTGCCTGCCGGCAGGCCGCTGCCAGCTTCATCACTCGCCCATCCTTCGCGCCGTACTGGCGCAACCGTGCGGAATAGCTGTCGCAATAGCTTTTCGCGCGAGCGGACAGTGGCACCCCGTTCGGACCTCGCGCGGTCGCCGCCCCGCCCCGTTCGGCATAGCCACGAGCAGTCGCTGACTGAACCTGGGTGCGCGCTTGCGCGCCCAGATCGACTGCGCCGGGCATGTCCTGCGCGCCGGCAGGGGTCGCGATCGCGAATATCCCGACCGTGAACACAGCAACCAGGCTACGCATTCGATGTTCTCCCTCGAATTTCCGTCAGGCCATCAACGATTTGGCGGCAGCATCGTGCCGGTCGCGGGAGCGATTATGGATGCATGTAGGCGCTTGCAATCGTAGCGGCGTGTGCTCGCAAACGGAGCGATTTTCTGCTCGGATTATCTGACAATGGGCGGAGCAGTCTGCTCACGCTAATTGCCAATGTGCTCGCCATCATCCGGCGCTGCTCGCAGTCATGGTCGCCTGCTCACATTATCTGCCAGCGGGAGTGGCGTCAGCGTGGCACCCGGATGGAGCCGTCCGCGATCCCTTCGGCGATATTTGAGAGCATGACGGCGTAGCGGTGCAGGCCGGGGAAGCGACCGGCGTTTCTCTCGATCTCTTCGCCGTATCCGGCATCGAGCAGCGCCTTGAAGTCCGGCATCACGTCGAACATGCCGCCGAGCAGATCGATATCGGAAGCACCGATCAGCAGCAGGGCATTCGCATGGGCGTCGAGGCGTTTCATCGTCTCCAGCATTTCGGTTTTGGTCATCGCACCCTTTCCGCTTGCGTGGTGTCATCGCCTATTATGCGCTGGCCCTGTTCGCGAAAACCTTCCTTTCTGACGACCTCGCGGGCGGGCCATGACGACAACGCATTTCTGCGGCCCGCCGCTTGTCAGAACTGTTCTGGAAACCTGCTTCGCAAAAGCGCTTGCCGGCTACGGGTTTGGAGAGCCCATTGGCACGGAGCGTGAGCACAACGCCCCGTTTGCAAGCAGCGCCGGTGATGGCGAGCACACTGGCAGATAATTCGAGCAGGACGCTCCCCGCCAGTGGCAGAAAGCGTGAGCAGGAAATCAGGCTGTTTGCGAGCACACGCCGCTACGTGTAGCGCCCGATTCTTTGTTGGCCGCCACCACATCTCCGCACACGGTATAGCCAAGCCGTTGGTAGAGTGCGAACGCCCGGTCGTTGCGAACAGCAACGTGGAAGATCAGGAAAGGTATCCTGCGGCGACGTACCCATTCCTCGGCGGATTTCACCAGACTTGTTCCGAGCCCACGTCCCTGCCACCGTGTCCGGATAGCCAGATTAAACGAGGCAAATTCGGCAGCGCCTTCGATGCACACGCTCCGCACATCTATGTAGCCGACGAGGTCGCCTATGCGTTGCAGGACGAAGATGCCTCGTTCGCCGGCTACGGCGGCGCTCAGCTCCACAGTTGTGCGGCGCAGGAGTTCCCCTCGATCTCGGACATCGAAGATCATATGTTCCGCTTCGCGAGCGAGGGCGATCTTCAAGCGTACCAAAGCTTTAGCGTCGGCAAGGTTCGCCGGGCGTGGCTCGCTCCAACTCCGCTTTCCGCCTACTTGAGCTATCGAACGCGCCGGCGGGAGTGGGGGCGCGTATATCGCCTGTGTCATGTGAAGACTTGGGCTCCCTGTAACGCGCGCGCGCGCTTTGGAATCGCGAGTTTGCCGAGGGATAGGTGACCAGAGCGGAAAGCGTGACGTGGGGAAAGCTGCGTCGGACAGCTTAGGCTGCGTGGCCCGTCCGCTCCACGCTGTTTCCGCTTCCAAAAGGCAAAAAGCCCAAGCAGATTGCCTGCGACAGATACAAGATCAACGGCCAAGGCGAACGGTGCGCCAATGAGAAGATTGTGGGCCAGCCAGAAGGGGGCGGCCACGAGAAAGACCATCTTCATCCGCGTCGTTGATCGCTGGGTCCGTGCCATGAAGGAAGCAGCCCCGCCGCAAGCGGCAAGGCCGGATAGGAGCCCATGCCAGGTCGCCACGGTAAGCAATAGCAGCGCGAGCAACGTCGCGCCGTCGAGCGCGAGCTTGGCAACCCGGTCACGAACCACCAGCGCGACGGTGAGCTGCATCAGGGAAAGAACGCATGCGGCCGAAGCGGTAGGCGCGCCGATCAGCGCGAAGTGCAGCGCGAAGGCGCACGCGCCGGTGCCTTGCACCATGAGCGCTCCCCGGCGCGAGGGTAGGAGCGGCCAGCTCACCACGCAGCCGAGGCCGACGATGCCGAATAGGATCGCAGCTAACCCGGTGCTCGCAAACGTCTGATCGAGGAAAAGCGACATCTATGCTCGCGTCGGGGTTGGTCCGGCTTCCACCGTGAAGGAAGAAGGTTAATGTGACGTTGTTGTCGACCGCTTTCCCATCGCGAGTCCCGGCCACAATGGCATTTGGCTTTTGTTGCGGACTGGTTCATTCTGCGCCTAGGGCGGCGCTCTTCCCTTTGGGTTCCGCCCGTGTTTGGACCAGGACAATGGTGCGTGACGCTTTCAAGCTTCTCGCCATCTCGACGTCGCTCGTGCTTTCTGGCTGTGTCAGTCCGCGAGAAATGGCCGCTCGCCATCGGGCGGCGTGTGCGAGTTATGGCTTCCAGCCTGGAACGGAGAGCTATGCGAATTGCCTTCTTCAGCTCGACGTAGGTGATTACGGCTACGGCCATCACAGGGGTGGCGTGCCGTTGTTTCCTGCCCGGCATCGGGCGCCCGCACCGCCTTTCCCTATCGCCACGCAAGACTAGGGTCGGCTACAGTTCACTGACGCTCCTTCGTCCTCACCTATTGATCTGCGCACTTTCGCTCGGCAGCGCCGCGCCCGTGGCGGCTCAGCAAGCGGTGCCTGCCGCGCCACGAACCGTGGCGGGTGCTTCGAAATTCATCCAGGACATGCTGACCCGCGGCACAGCCGTCGCAAAGCCTTGGCCGGGTTTCGTGCGGAGCAGCAGGATCACGAGCGTAGGAGTGAAAGGTGGTTGCCTCGTTACGCTCACGCTCGCCGACAAAAGCGCCCTCAGCGTGAAACTCGATCAGGTGGTTGCGATCCGACCGCTTTACTCGGCCAACGCGCCCCAGGCGTCGGTGGAGATCAAAGGGGGCGCGCAGCCCTACGAGGGTCTCGATATATTCGTCGGGGACAACGACGCGGTGCGCCGCGTCGGTGATGCCCTGGAGTTCATGCGCCAGTCCTGTGATCCATCGGCGAAGACTGGTTTCTAAACCGGCCAGCGGCGTCTCACCGACTTTTGCAAGGTTCATATGCTCGCAACCGACCAAGTTGGCCGTTATAACCTCATTCTAACCGTCGCGCGCACCGTCGTCGGCGCGCCGGGCATGATGTTGTTGTCGTTGTAGGCGGACGAGAAATAATCGCTGTTAAGCAGATTCTCGACGTTGATTTGCGCCTCGATCTGGGGGGTGAGCTTGAAGAATGCTGCGGCATCGACGCGCGTGAAGGCGGGTAGGATGGCGGTATTGCTGATGGAGGTGAAGCTCTTCGACTGGTGATAGACCCCGACCCCGGCCCCAAGGCGAGGGGTGAGGTCGTAGCGGGTCCACAGCGAAGCCTGCTGTTTGGGAACCAGCGGAACCTCGCGCCCGGCCGGGGCGACACTCGTCGTTTTGCGAATTGTCGCGTCCTGCAGCGCATAGCCCGCGCTGATCTGCCACTGTGCTGTGATCGCACCGCTAAGGCCGAGTTCGAACCCCTTACTGCGCTGAGCACCCGTCAGCACCGTCCGCGCGGCGTCGTTGGGGTCGGCCGCGCGGGTGTTGGTGCGGTCGAGCTGGTAGATGGCGGCCGTCAGGTTCAGCGTGGGCAGGATATCCCACTTGAGGCCAAGCTCGTAGTTGTCGAACCTTTCCGGTTCCAGCGCGGCGCTAGTGATATCGAGTGATGAGAATTGATCCCCCGACTGCGGCAGGAAGGACCGGCTATAGCTGGCGTATATCGAGACAGGTTGCACCGGCTTGAGCACCACGCCCACTCGGGGAGACCACAGGGTGTCCGTGCGGCTATAGCTCTGTGCGGCAACCAGGTCGTCGACGTTGAGCGTGAAGCGGTCGCGGCGAACGCCGCCGATGACATCGACATGGTCGCCGATCGAGATCTGGTCCTGCACGTAGAAGGCAGTGACGTCGGCGTTCGTGCGGACCGACCGGTAGCCGGTGTTGGCGGCGGTGCGCAGCGTAACCGGCGGCACCGTGATCGGGTCGGCCAACCCGACAAAGACGCGCCGCCCCCCATTGACGATATCGCCACCCCCGAAAAAGCCGTTGATCCGCTGGTTGCGCGTGCGCTGGTCGCTAACTTCGAAGCCGGCGAGCAGCACGTGGCGAACGGGGCCGGTGGTGACGGTCCACACAAGGTCGTTCTGGTTGAGCAGGTTCGTGCGCGTCGTGGGATCGCTATACGCTTCGAGGCCGACGCTGCGGACGCCGCCGCGCGGCGTGACCGGGGTTACCGCAAAGGCGTTCCGATAGAGCTTGTCATAATCACCGTACAGGATCCGGCTGGTCAGGGTCAGATTGTCGCTGAAGCGGTGCTCAACGCGGCCATTTAGGACCTTGGCCTCGAAATCGCTGACGTTGAACCCCGGCACACCGAAGAAGGTGTCGCGGACGCCGGTAAGCGGACGTGATGGGCTCGTGAGCGAGCCCTGGACGGCCGAGGGGACGCCTCGGTCGATCGTTCGCTTGTCGCTGTTATATTCGAAGCCCAGATCGATCCGAGTCGCACCGCCGAGCGAGAGCGCGACGGTCGGGTTGATCGCAACCCGGCGCCCGTCATAGAAGTCGCGATTGTTTCGGAACTCCTCGTAAACGGCGTTCATCCGGGTGGAGACGGACTCGCTGAGTGGCTGACTGATGTCGGCGTCGACATACCATGCGCCATATGTGTCCGCCGAACCGCTGCCGCTGATGAAGGCGTTGGCGACAGGGCGCTTGGTGACGCGGTTGATCACGCCCCCGCCGCCGCCGCGCCCGAAGATCATCGCGTTGGGACCTTTCAAAACCTCGATCCTCTCTGCATTGTAGAGGCCGCGATAATATTGCACGTCGTCACGCAAGCCATCGACGAAGAAGTCCGCGGTGCTGCTGTTCCCGCGCAGGATGATCTGATCGCGGTGTCCCTCACCTTGAGAGATTACGGCGCCGGGGACATAGCGTAGTACATCGGCAATAGAGCGCATCGCCTGGTCGTCGATCTGCGTTTCCGTGATGATCGATACCGCTTGGGGGACATCGTTGAGCTCGGTCGGTGTGCGCGTGGCGGTGCTGGTCGCATCGATCTGATAGCCGTCGCGGACGCCGGTCACGATGATCGTTTGCGAGGTGCTGCCGGGGCCCGGCAGGAACTGGTCTTGAGCCATTGCCGGGACGGTGAGCAGCCCGAAGCCGAGTGCAGTTCCAATACCAAGATTTCTCACCGTTGACCCTTTTGCGAATCTCTCTCACCAACGCAATAGGTGATTTGAGAGTGCGTCGCAATAGCCTTCGTGAGCAGCCCCCACCGGGTGGTCCGGGTAGATAGTTAGTGCATTGTCGTCTCCGCCGCCATTGCCGGGCGCAGGTGGAGCGAAGCGGAACCGGAGGCCGGCAATGGCGGCGTCGCCGCTTCTGGTGCGGGTGGGCGATAGCCCAGGCTGCTATGTGGCCGGATGGTGTTGTAGTGGCGCCGCCACGCCTCGATCAGCACTCTGGCCTCGGCGAGGCTGTAGAAGATCTCTCCGTTAAGCAGCTCGTCACGCAGCGAGCCATTGAAGCTCTCGTTGTAGCCGTTCTCCCATGGCGAGCCTGGCGTGATGTAGAGCGTGTTCACGCCGCCTTCTTCGGAGGCGTGCCGACGCGCGGCATCTACGACAATCTATGGACGCCTCCCGCCGCAAGGTAGTTCTGATCGTTGCATCCGGCTTGGGTTGCGTGAATCTATCCGGCCTGTGGTCGGAGCGGTCACGCTCCTGGCCTTGATGGGAGTCCGCTACTTCTTGCCTCATAACATGATCGGCCTCGATGGCCTTGTCGTAGATCAGGCTTCGAAGCGGCGGCCCTTGCCGTTGCACCATCAACATCCACCTCGCAATCGTTCGGGGACCTAGCCCTGTTCAGCCAATGCGTTACGCTGGCAGGTAATCTTCCTTCCGGGCCAGCAGCACCCAGGCCAAGCGGGCGGTCTTGTTGGCAAGCGCCACGAGCGCCTTGTTGAAACCTGCTCGAGCAACAATGCCCTTCAGCCAGACTGATCGCCCATCGTCCTTTGCAGCAAGTCGGCTGATCACCGCCCGGGCCCCATGAATAAGCTGGCGCCGCAGATAATGGTTGGCGCGTCGCCCGATGCCGCCGAGCCTGGGCTTGCCGCCGGTCGTGTACTGTCTTGGCACTAAGCCGATCCACGCGGCGAGCTCCCGGCCTGAGCGGAAATGCCGACCGTCATCCACCGCGGCAACAAGCGCGGTCGCAATAACCGGCCCGACGCCCGGCAAGGCTGCAAGCCGGCGACAGGCTTCATGCTCGCGGCAGATGCTGACGAGCTTGGCGTCGAGCTTTGCAAGGCGGGCTTCTACGTCGGTGAGCTGATCCATCAGCTCAGTAAACAACTCGCGGGCAAGGTTGGACAAATCAGCCTCAGCCACGGCTGCCGGGACTTGCTGACGAAAGCGCCACGGGCCTTTAGGTAAGACTACGCCGTACTCGGCGAGAAGCCCCCGGGCATGGTTGATGAGCGAGGTGCGTTGGACGACCAGCCGCTCTCGCACGCGGTGCAGGCTTTGAAGATCCTGCTGCTCGGTCGTCTTCACCGGGACGAAGCGCATCGTCGGCCTCGAAGCCGCATCGAAGATCGCCTCTGCGTCGATGGCATCGTTCTTGGACCCGCGCACGAACGCCTTGACGAACCTTGGGTTGACCAGGCGCACTTGGCGACCGGACGCTGAGAACCGTCGACCCCAGTGGTGGGCGCTCGCACAAGCCTCCATAGCAACAATCGCGGGATCAAGTTCGGTCACTGCGTTCTCGAGCTTGGCACGACTTACCTTGCGCGAGATAACTACCCCATCGGCGTCGATCCCGTGCAGGTGGAACGACTGCTTGCCCAGATCGATCGCGAGAATCTCCATTGTCATTGCCTTCCTCCTTCTTGTTGACCGACATGTTGGTCGGAAGACGGGAGGCGTCCATCCCATAACATGAAGACGGCGGTGACGAGCGTGTTCACGGGCAAGGAGCGGGTCTTCAACCGGCGTTTCCTGGTCATGGCCAACCATTACATGGTCGAGCCGACCGCCTGCTCACCGGCGTCGGGCTGGGAGAAGGGTCAGGTCGAGAACCAGGTACAGACCGCGCGCGGCCGCTTCTTCCAGCCACGCCTGCGATTTACCAGCCTCGAGGAGCTGAACGGTTGGCTGGAGGCCGAGTGTCGGCGCTGGGCCGACATGCACCGGCATCCCGAGCGGAAGGAACTGACGGTCGCCCAGGCATGGGCAGCCGAACGGGCGGTGCTCTGAGCAGCCCCCACCGGGTGGTCCGGGTTGATAGTTAGTGCATCGTCGTCTCTACCGCCATTGCCGGTCGGAGGTGGAGCGAAGCGGAACCGGAGATCGGCAATGGCGGTGCGGCCGCTTCCGGGGCTGGCGGGCGGTAGCCCAGGCTGCTGTGTGGCCGGACGGTGTTGTAGTGGCGCCGCCATGCCTCGATCAGCACCTTGGCCTCGGCAAGGCTGTAGAAGATTTCGCCATTGAGCAGTTCGTCGCGCAGCGAGCCGTTGAAGCTCTCGTTATAGCCGTTCTCCCAAGGCGAACCCGGTGCGATGTAGAGCGTCGTCACGCCGATCTTCCCGAGCCATTTCTGGACCGCAGTCGCGATGAACTCGCTGCCGTTATCGGACCTGATATGGGCTGGTGGACCGCGCTCGATGAACAGCTCGGCGAGTGCCGCCAGCACATCCTCATGGTTGAGCCGACGCGCGACCACCAGCGCCAGACATTCCCTGCTGGCCTCGTCGATGATGGTCAGAATGCGGAACTTGCGCCCATCATGGGTGCGCCCTTCGACGAAATCATAGGCCCAGACATGCCCTGGATATTGTGGTCGCAGCCGGATGCACGAACCGTCGTTCAGCCACAGCCGCCCGCGCTTGGGTTGTTTCTGCGGGACTTTCAGCCCTTCGCGTCGCCAGATACGTTCCACCCGCTTGTGGTTCACTGACCAACCCGCCGCATGCAGCAGCGCGGTCACCCGCCGATAGCCGTAGCGCCCGTACTGTCTGGCCAAGGCAATGATATCCTCGGTCAGCAATTGCTCGTCATCTGCCCCGCACGGTTCCTTGCGCTGCGTAGACCGGTGCTGGCCGAGCACGCGGCACACACGCCGCTCGGACACATCCAGCACAGCCCGCACCTGATCGACGCAGCGTCGGCGCCGTGCGGGGCTCAGAAGTTTCCCTTTGCCGCCTCCTGCAAGATGAGCTTGTCCAGCGTCAGGTCCGAGATCGCGCGCCGCAACCGGGCATTCTCCTTCTCAAGATCCTTCATTCGCCGAGCCTGATCCGTCTTCAGGCCCCCATATTCCTTGCGCCAGCGATAGTAGGTCTGCTCGCTGACTGCGATCCGCCGGCAAGCCTCAGCGGTCGTGCCGCCCTGACCCAGCATGATCTCAACCTCACGCAGCTTCCCGATGATCTCTTCGGGCTTGTGCTTCTTCGCAGGCATTCGTCGTCCCTTCCTTGGTCCAGACTGTCATAGTCGATGGACCACTCAGAAGGGGGCAGCTCAAGGACATGATCGTCCTGCGCCTCGGCATCCCGCCCGTCTATGGCAAGAAAATCCGCTATTATACGGAGAAGGCCATGGTCGCACTGACCAAGATCCCCGCACCGCAAATGCCGAACATTCGACCCGACCCCACCGCACCGATAAACAGCCTGCGGGTGATCGCCGCGGCCGAGGCGGATGATAATGGCGCCCCTGGCTCGGCCCCGCCTGCTCATGGTCCTGGGCCGCAATCCGGAGGCGGCGGCACGGCCCCGACCCACCACCGCTTGAACCAAGCCGCGATCGCCGCCGCCATGGCCGCCCCTGCCGGGGAACGCACCAGCAAGCTTTTCCAACATATTGTTATGGTGGGCGAGGCAAAGGTCGCTTAGCGTTATGTGATCTTGCCCTCGCCGGTGGGATGACCCGAAGGGGGAACGGCTGCACAAGAGAGGCAGGCGCCTTGAAACCAATGGCAGTTTTTGCCATAATGGTAGTGAGGTGATTTATGGCTTCGATGAACGTCTCCCTTCCAGACCCCATGCGGGATTACGTCCAGCGCCGCATCGACAGCGGGCATTATGCCAGCGTGAGTGATTATGTTCGCGATCTCATTCGGCGCGATCAGGGTGAGACGCAGGATGTCGAACGGTGGCTGCATGATCTTGACGCCTCGATCGAACGCGGCCTTGCCGATGCGGAGGCGGGGCGCACCCACGACCTCGACGACGCCTGCGATGCTATCATCGACAGGATTCGGACACGGGCAAGCGCTCAGCCGCAATGAAAGTCATCCTGACGCCGGATGCGCTGGCCGACCTCGATCACATCGCCGAACATATCGAAAAGGACAATCCCGCGAGAGCCATCAGCTTTGTCGAGGAATTGCGTGAGGCGGCCCGTCGCCTTGCCGATCTGCCCCAGGGCTATCCTCTGGTGCCTCGCTATGAGCGCTACGGTATCCGTCGCCGTTCCTATCGCCGCTATGGCATCCTCTACCGGCCAGAAGCCCACCGTATCCTGATCCTGCGCTTTCTTGGCCCCGGTCAAGATCATGATCGCGCGCTCCAATTGGTTTGAGCGATCGCTTGCTAGGGATTGATCGGAGCGAAGGCGGGCCAGTCACGACTTTTGAGGCCGGGCTGTGACAGGAAGCTCGGGCCGTCCAGCAACAGCGTCATGCGCGTGTAGCCGATCCTGAGGGATTCGAGCGGCACCGCTCGCAATGTCTCTTCAAGACCGGCATATCGCTCGTCCGAGATCACCACATAGTTTATCCTGCCGGTCGAACATTCGATCAGGGCCTCGACAACCCGGCCCAGATTCATCCCGCTCTTGTCATCAACCGCCATGCCGATCAGGCCGGTCGCGGTGAACAGGTTCGGCGTATCGGATCTTTGGCTGGCTGTTTCGGCCGATCGGCCGCCATCCTCATATTTGGTCTGCTGCCCCAACCATCGCCAGATACCGACGAGGTTCGTCAGCATCAGGAATCCATTGGTGGCAACCAAGGCTGTCTGTCCTGTGGCGTAGCCCAATGTGGTCCAGCAAACCGAGCTGATGCTGAACACCACGAAGCCCCAGCCCGTCACGCGCGCGCCCAGGTTGGAAGCCGTCATCATCGCCGCGATCATCGTCGCGATCGTGGCGAGCCAACCGACGAGACTTATCATCGTCCCACCCCTCGCTGCGGCCCGCGTGGGGGCGGCGCAACCGGCAACGCCTTCACGCCGGCTGCGCCGACGCTTCCGCTGTCGGGAGCGAAACAGCCGCCTCGCTCGTCAGCAGCCGGAAGGTGAAGCTCTCTTGCAGGTACAGCTCAACCACCTCGGCGGTGTGGCTGAGATAGCCAATCGACAAGTCCTGTCCGAGATCGAGTTCGAAATCGCCGCCCCGTGTTGTCAGGACGACGCCGCCCGTGATGCCCGGCGCCCAGATGATATCGCCATCCACCAGACGATTGATGTGCTGGAGCACCGGATAGCCCTCCTCGCTGCCGCCGCTGATCGCGGTGAACGGATCATCGCCCAGCACCAGTCGATAAGGCCCCTCGACCCCGGCAAGGCGCAACCGGTCGACGGCTTGGGCGACGATGGCGGGATATCCGGCGACGGCCGTGGGCAGCGGCACCGGCTCGTTGCTCGCGCCGGGACGGATGCCGCCGATATCGGCAGCGGCATAGCCATCAAAGATCGCACGATTTTCGGCAAAGGCGATCGTGCGGGCAGCTTCCTTGAGCGGCTGCCAGTCGGAATCTTCGGAGCCACGCTCCACATCGTCGATCGCAGCGCGGGTCAGCGTGAAGGGCACGCGCAGTTCGACTACGGCATTGGCCGCACGCCGCACGCCGCACGGCCTGGACGCCATCGCTCGGCGCATCGATCGGCTTGGTGTGGCCCGTGCCCACGGCCGCGAGCGTAGCCCCCTTCGGGTCCGGCACGTCCACGACGCGGCGCGCGGCCAGATAGCGCTTGAGGGTTCGGGTCGCCTCTTGTTCGATCTGTGCCCAGGCGGCGTCTGAGATCGGGGCGAGTTCGCGATGGAGGTTATTCATGTCCGGCCTCGTCTTTGAGTGATCCAATGCGGAGCGATCCGTCCAATGCCGTTGGAGCCTCCGGGGTCGGAGCCGTGGGTGCCGGCGCAGCCACCGCTTCATCGCCATTGCTATCGTCGCCATCGGCCGCAGGCGGCCCCGGCGTCACGGCGTCCAGAAAGTCGGCCGACGGCACGAAATAGAGCGAGCCGGTCACGGCCCGGCTGACATCGAGCAGGCGATCGTAGTTGCCGGGCGGCAGGCCGATGAACATATTGTCGAGCATCCGCTCGATCCGCGTGGGTGAGCGGGCGTAACCGATGAAATAGGTGCCGAACTCCCCCTTGCCGACATCGCCGAACGGCATGTTGTCGCGCAGGATCTGGAGTTGCTCGCCGTCCTCCTCGATGTTGGTGAGGACGTTGTGCGCGAAGCTCGGCTTCGCTGCCTCGTCCAGCTCGATGTCCGACAGTTTCTCGCGCCCGACGATCTTCTCCTGTTGCTCGACGGGAATCGCGTTCCACTTGTCGAGGTCATGGAGGTATTTCTGGACGATCACATAGCTGCCGCCAGCGAAGACCGGATCGTCCGCCGCCCCGATCACCGTGGCATCTCTCGCCCCCTGCTCGACGGGGTTTTCCGTCCCATCGACGAAGCCCAGTAAGTCGCGATCATCGAAGTAGCGGAAGCCATGCACCTCGTCCGTGACCGAGGCGACGCCGGCGAGGCGCTTCACGATCTGCGCGGCCATCTCGAAGCACAGGTCCTGCCGTGCGGCGCGAATGTGGAACAGCAGGTCGCCGGGTGTCGAAGGCGCATGATGGACGCCATGAATTTCCCGGAACGGATGCAGCTCCTTCGGCCGCGGTGCCCCGAACAGTCGGTCCCAGGCATCGGAGCCGATCCCCATGATGCAGGAAAGCCCTCCATCCGCTGCCCTAAAGCCGACGCCACGCACCAGCGAGGAAAGGATTGCGCAGAGATTTCGCACCGCCATCTCGGGCTTTGCACCCGCGCCCATCGACACCCCGAGGAAGATGGCTGCACGAGTGAGCCGGGCATCGACGGCCTGGGAACGTGCGGTAACATCCTGAGCGACAGTGGAAGGCAAGCTCGTCTCCTATGGCCGGACCCGGCCCATCGTTATGGCACACACCCAAGAGGCGGCTAAAGCGCCGCCTTGAGATAGGGCGCGGTCAGACTGCCTTCCGCCTCTGCAACGTCGCTAGGGACGCCGCTGGCGATGATTAGGCCACCTTCCTCCCCGGCTCCCGGTCCGAGATCGATGACCCAATCCACCTGTGCGATGGCGCGCATGTCATGCTCGACGACAACAACCGTATTGCCCACGTCGACAAGGCCCTGCAGGTGCCGCATCAGCCGGTCCGCGTCGGACGGGTGAAGCCCCGAAGTAGGCTCGTCGAGGATGTAGATGGTGTTGCCGCGCTGGGCGCGTTGCAGCTCGGTCGCAAGCTTGATGCGCTGCGCCTCGCCGCCCGACAGTTCCGTCGCCGGCTGCCCGAGCCTCAGATATCCAAGGCCGATCTCCCGCAGCACATCCAGCGAGCGCATGACGGACGCCTCACCCGCGAAGAAGTCGCACGCCTCGTCCACCGTCAGCTCCAGCACCTGGGCGATGTTGCGGCCGTTCCATTCGACTTCGAGCGTTTGCGGGTTGTAGCGGCTGCCGTGGCAGGTCGAGCACGGCGCATAGACGCTTGGCAGGAACAGCAGCTCCACCATCACGAACCCCTCGCCCTCACATACCGGGCAGCGGCCTTCGGCGACGTTGAACGAGAAGCGGCCGGGGCTGTAACGGCGCTTCTTGGCCAACGGAGTGCCGGCAAAGATCTTGCGCACATGATCGAACAGGCCGCTGTAGGTGGAGAGGTTCGAGCGTGGGGTGCGGCCGATCGGCTTCTGATCGACCCGCACCAGTCTGCGCACATGCTCCATGCCCGCAACGATGCGGCCTTCGGTCTCTTCCTGCGCAACATCAAGCAGCGGATCGGCATCCTCTTCCTCGGCAGCCGGCGAGCCGCCGAGCTGTTCCGCGACAAGCTCCGGCAGCGCCTGGCTGACCAGACTGGACTTGCCCGATCCCGAAACCCCGGTGACAGCGGTGAAGCAACCGATCGGAAGCTCGACGTCGAGGCCGCGCAGGTTGTTGCGCGTCACCCCCTCTAGACGGAGCCAAGCCTTTGCTTCGCGCGGGGTCCGGTCATGGGCGACGGGCTCTGCGAACAGATAGCGGCGCGTGATCGACGCCTCGACGTCGGCCAGTCCCGCGATCGGCCCGCTGTAGAGCACTTCACCGCCCTTTTCGCCTGCTCCTGGCCCTACATCGACCAGCCATTCGGCATGGCGGATCACGTCAAGATCATGCTCGACGACGAACAGCGAGTTGCCCGCCGCTTTCAGCCGCTCAAGGATGGTGAGCAAAGCTTCGCCGTCTGCCGGGTGCAGCCCCGCCGAGGGCTCGTCCAGCACATAGACCACGCCGAAAAGCTGCGAGGACAATTGAGTGGCAAGGCGCAGGCGTTGCAGCTCGCCGGAGGAAAGCGTCGGCGTGCTTCGGTCGAGCGAGATGTAGCCAAGGCCAAGATCGATCAGCGGGCCGAGCCGTTCGAGCAGCTCGGATGCGAGACGCTGCGCGGCGACCCGCTTCTCATCGGAGAGGTTGGGCGTGCGGCGCACGTCGGGCGCTGCCTTGTGCGCCGAGCCTCCCGCCGCGACCCTGCGTTCAACTGCCGCATCGCGGGCCGCCTTGCCAAGAACATGGCCCTTCGGGGCCGCCGCGGCGCCCCCATACTCGCCATGCGCGACAGGCGTGAGCAAGTCCCGGAGCTTCAGCACCGTCAGGTCGCCAAACTCGGCGATGTCGAGGCCCGCGAACTTCACCGACAGAGCCTCGCGCTTCAGCCGCTTGCCGTCGCAGGTCGGGCAATCGCGGCCTATGATATATTGCGAGACGCGCTTCTTCATCAGCGCGCTTTTGGTGTTGGCGAACGTCTCCAGCACATAGCGACGGGCGCCGGTGAAGGTGCCCTGATAGCTCGGCTCCATGCGGCGCTTGAGGGCGACGCGCGTCTGCTCGGGCGTCAGACCCGCATAGACCGGCACCGTCGGCGTCTCGTCGGTGAAGAGTATCCAGTCGCGATCCTTCTTCGGAAGATCCCGCCATGGGGTGTCGACATCATAGCCGAGCGAGACGAGGATATCGCGCAGGTTCTGGCCGTGCCACGCGGGCGGCCATGCGGCGATGGCGCGTTCCCGGATCGTCAGCGTGTCGTCGGGCACCATCGTCTCTTCGGTCGCGTCATAGACGCGCCCGATGCCGTGGCAGGTCGGGCAGGCGCCCGCGACTGTGTTTGGCGAGAAGTCCTCCGCATAGAGCATGGGCTGATTGCGCGGATATTCGCCGACGCGCGAGTAGAGCATCCGTACCAGGCTGGAGAGCGTCGTCACGCTCCCAACCGAGGACCGCGCATTGGCCGAGCCGCGCTGCTGCTGCAACGCGACTGCGGGAGGCAACCCGTCGATAGCGTCAACCTCCGGCACACCGGCCTGATCGATCAGGCGGCGGGCGTAGGGCGCGACCGATTCCAGATAGCGGCGCTGTGCCTCGGCATAGAGGGTGCCGAAAGCGAGGCTCGATTTGCCCGATCCGGATATGCCGGTGAACACCACGAAGGCGTCGCGCGGCACGTCCACGTCGACATTCTTGAGATTGTTCTGCCGCGCGCCGCGTACCTGAACGAAGCCGGAGCGCGGCGCGCGTTCCTTGCCGGGGGTGGTTTGAGGCTCCTGATCCTTGCTCATACGGTCACTTTCACTCGGCGCATCACAGATAGATGAACTGACGGTACAGGCCGTCCAACTCGCCCCGGATCGTCTCCGCCCGATCCTCGTCATCGTTATCTACTGCCGTCAGCAGCGCCTGTTCCTTCGCGGTGATCCGGTCGCACAGCTCGTACAGATTTTCGCAGAAAGCCTCCGAATGGACCGACGGCTCTTCCCGGTCGGGCTGCGCCGACGCCAGGCCGCGAACCGACGAGAGCGGGGTGACATCGTTCTCTTCGTTGAAGGCGATCTGGCGCTGTCGCCGACTCTCGGTCTCGTCGATCGCGGCCCTCATCGCCGGCGTCACGGTATCGGCGTAGAGAACTGCGGTGCCGTTCACGTTGCGCGCGACGCGGCCGATCATCTGGATCAGCGCCTGGGCCGAGCGCAGGAAGCCCGCGCGGTCCGCATCGAAGATCGCGATCAGCGACGCTTCGGGGATATCGAGCCCTTCGCGTAGCAGGCTGATACCGATCAGCACGTCGAACTCGCCCGCGCGCAGGCCCTCGATGATCGCGACCCGATCCTCGACCTTGACGTCAGAGTGCATGTAGCGCGCGCGCACGCCCTGGCTTTCGAGGAATGCGTGCAGCTCCTCGGTCGCGACCTTGGTCAGCGTCGTGACCAGCACGCGCTCATCGCGCTTCGTGCGCTGCGCGATCTCGCGTAGCAAATCATCCCGCGCGCCTTGGGACGGGCGGATTTCCACTTTCGGATCGAGCAGGCCGGTCGGCCGAACGATCTGTTCGACCACCCTGCCTTGCGAGGCCCTTACCTCATAGGCGCCGGGGGTGGCGGACACGAAGATCGTCTGCGGCTTGACCTGTTCGAACTCGTGGAAGCTCAAGGGGTGGCTGTCCTTCGAGGATGGCAGGCGGAAGCCATAATCGATCAGCGTATCCTTGCGGGCCTGGTCGCCCCGGAACATCGCCGAGATCTGCGGGATCATCACATGCGATTCGTCGACGAACAGCAGCCCATCCTTGGGCAGATAGTCGAGCAGGGTTATGGGCGGGAGCGCTGGGTCACGGCCGCTCAGATAGCAGGCGTAATTTTCCATGCCCGAGCAATATCCGACCTCGCGCAACATCTCGGCATCGTTGGTGATGCGATCATAGAGGCGCGCCGCTTCCGTCAGGCGATTTTCGCTGGTCAGCCGCTCGACCTGCGTCTCCATCTCTGCGAGGATCGCCGTTGCGGCCTTGCGGGCCTGATCGGCGGTCGCCGCCAGAACGGTCTTGGGCGATACGAGATAGTGATCGGTGCTCTCTAGCTGCCTTCCGGTCGCCGCATCGAACCACTGGAGGGACGCGATCAGGCCGTTCGCCAATCCGACCCGCAGGGCCTTATATTCCGAATCCGCCGGGTAAACCTCAACAGCGTCGCCATCAGCGCGATAGGTGCCGCGCTTCAGCTTGTGCTCGGCCCGATCATATTGCAGACGCGCCAGGCCGCGAAGAAGCTCTTCCTGTCCCAACCGCGCGCCCTCGGTCAGCGGAACCTGGAGCGCGCGATAATTGTCGGGATCGCCCATGCCATAGATCGACGATACCGAGGCAACGACGATCGTATCGCGGCGCTCAATCAGGGATTTTGTCGTCGAAAGGCGCAACCGTTCCAGATGCTCGTTGATCGAGGAATCTTTCGGAATGAACTCATCGCGGCCCGGCAAATACACCTCTGGCTGGAAATAGTCGTAGTAGGAGACGAAATACTCCACGGCGTTTTCAGGGAAAAATCGCCGCATTTCGTCATAGAGCTGCGACGTTAGCGTCTTGTTGGGGGCCAGGATCAGCGTGGGACGCTTCAGGCGATGGATCACGTTGGCCATCGTGAACGTCTTGCCCGACCCCGTGATGCCCTTGAGGGTCTGATGGTGCGCCCCCTCCTCGATGCCGGATATGAGCCGCGCGATCGCTTCGGGCTGATCGCCCGCCGGGGTATAGTCGGAGTGCAAAATGAATATGCCAGTCGACATCAGATATCCTCCTGCCAGGGCCAGGCCATGAACGCCTCAAGCGTGCCCAAAAACGATTGTCGGGTCACATCTGCCCCTTCGCGGGCGGCTGTCCATGGTCCTTGTGTGCGTGCCTGATCCGCCGAACGGTCCACCAGACACCAAGGAGGACAAGGGGAACCAAAGCTGCGATCACCAGCTCAGGCGCCACTGCGTCGTGAATGCCCGGTATGCCCTTGATGAAATAGGAGAGCAGGCCGATCACATAATAGGAGATTGCGGCGACAGACAGGCCCTCCACCGTCTGCTGAAGCTGCAATTGCAGCTTCGCCCGGTTGTTCATCGAGGCGAGCAGGTCGCTATTCTGGCGTTCGAGCTGCACATCGATCCAGGATCGCAGCAAGGTGGTCGCGCGCGCCAGCTTGTCCGAGAGATTGGCCTGCCGCTCCTCGATCACGCGACAGGTCCGCATGGCGGGGGCGATCCTGCGATGCAGGAAGCTGCGCCAGCGATAGCAGCCGGGGACGAAGGTTTCGCCGAGTGCGGCAAGCCGTTCCTCGACGATCTCGTAATAAGCGCGGCTCGCGCCGAAGCGGTAGAGGCTGGACGCCGTGTCCGCCTCCAGCTCGGCCGAGAGATCCGTCAATCTGGAAAGCAGCGCCTCGCTGTTGCGCCGAGCCGACTTGCGCATCTCATCCGTGATCGCGGCGAGGCGCTTTTCTATATTGCGTAGATGCGGACCCAGCGATTGGGTCAGGGGAATACCGAGCAGGGCCAACGTCCGATAGGTCTCGATTTCAAGGAGCCGCTGCGCCAGCGCGCCAAGCCGGATCGGCGTCAGGCCGCGATCGAGGATGAGGATGCGGGTCAGCCCATCTGCATCCTGACGGAAATCGGTAACGATATCCGCCATGCCGTCCTCGACGAGCGAATGGCAGCGGCTGATCGGATCGAAGCGGTCAATGTAGGTCGCGGTCTCTTCCGTCCACGCCACCACGTCCAACCGGATGCCGCAAATGACCGGCCCAGGCGGGGTGAAGCCGTGCTTGAACGGGTCTTCGCCCGCCAGATCCCCGGTGTCGGGATCAACAGGCGCGCTCCACAGGTAGGTCGAAAACTCCGTATGCTTCTCACAATGCAATTTGCCCTGATCCCAGGTCAGGCCATGAAGGGGGGAGTTCTGATCGGGCAGCGACGCGCCCATTCGGCTCGATATTTCCGCGAGCGTCGCCTTATCCTTGGCCAGATTGCCTTCATTCATGAAGGCGAGCTGCACCAGGGCGCGCGGTGACTCGATCAGGAGATATGGGCGCGCATGTACCTCGTCGATGGCAACCCGCCTATTTTCATAGGTCGGCATACCATAGACAGTCGAACCGCCATTCGGAGCGCTGCCCGCTTCACTCAATCGGCTTTCCCCCCTTGTCATCCTTCTCCCCCACGTCGCGATGATCTAGATCGCCATAAGTAATCAGCCGAGAGCCACGATATCCTATGCCATGGGTCCACAGCCAGCTTAGTGCCACACTAAGCCGGTTCTGCGCCCCGATCAGGAAATAAATGTGGATGAGCTTCCACATCCACCACGCCAGGGCCCCGCGCAACTTAAACCGACCCATGTCGACGACGGCAAGGCTGCGGCCTATAGTCGCCAAATTGCCCTGATGCCGGTAATGGAAGGGCGCGACCTCGTTCTGCCCCTTCAGGCGCTGGCGGATAAGCCGGGCGACATATTGACCCGCCTGCTTCGCAGCCGGCGCAAGACCGGGGACAGGCTTGCCATCGAACCCGTTCGAGGCCGCGGTGTCGCCGATCACGAAAATGTCGCGATGACCCGGCACCGTCAGGTCCGGTCCGACAATCACGCGGCCAGCGCGATCGGCTTCAGCGTTCAGCCAATGCGCGGCGGGCGATGCCTGGACGCCTGCTGCCCACAGGATCGTTTCGGCGGGAATCTGCTTCCCATCCACGACGACGCCATCGGCGGAGCATTCCGTGACCGGCGTGCCGAGCTTGATTTCGACGCCGAGCTTTTCGAGCGCCTGCCGGGTATAGGCGGAGAGGTCTTCCGGGAAAGCCTGCAAGAGCCGTTGCCCGGCTTCGATCAGCACGACGCGGGTCGCACGCGGGTCGATCGACCGGAAATCCCGCACCAGCGTCAGGCGGGCAAGCTCCGCGATCGTGCCGGCCAGCTCCACGCCGGTCGGGCCACCACCGATGATGACGAAGGTCTGCAAAGCGGCACGGCGCGCGGGGTCCGTCTCACGCTCGGCTTCCTCGAAGGCGACCAGAAGGCGCCGGCGAATGGTGGTTGCATCCTCCAGCGATTTCAGGCCGGGAGCAAACGGTTCCCATTGATCGTGGCCGAAATAGGAGTGCCGCGCGCCCGTCGCGATGACGAGCGTGTCATAGGCAACCGTCGAGCCGTCCTCCAGAATGACGCGCCGACCGCCTGTATCGACACCTTCAACCTCGCCGAGCAGGGTCCGCACGTCCTTCCGCTTGGCGAAGAGCGAACGGATCGGCCATGCGATCTCCGATGGCGACAGCGAGGCGCCCGCCACCTGATAGAGCAGCGGCTGAAAGAGATGGTGGTTGCGGCGATCGACGAGCGTGATGTCCACGCCGCTCCCGGCGAGCCGCTGCACGGTTTCAAGGCCGCCGAAGCCCGCCCCCACGACCACCACGCGATGGCGGCCGTGAGCCGGCTCATGGCTGGGCGCGATTTCGCGCATGGTTGAAGGTGACGGCCCGGTCATTGGGACAACGCCGCGGCATGGTGGGCGATATGTTCGCCGATGAAACTCGCGATGAAATAATAGCTGTGGTCGTATCCAGGCAGCCGATGGAGCGTCAGCGGGTGCTCGGCAGCCTTGCACGCCGCCTCCAGCAAGTCGGGGCGCAGCTCGCGCTCGACAAACTCGTCATCCAGACCCTGATGGACGAGCAACGGCAGACGCTCGCGGGCGGCCTTGATAAGTTCGATGGCGTCATATTGCTTCCACGCCTCGCGATCGTCACCCAGATAGGCCGTGAAGGCACGCTCGCCCCAAGGCACCTGGCTCGGCGCTACGATCGGCGAGAAGGCCGATACGCTGCGATAGCGTCCGGGGTTGCGCAGGGCGGCAACAAGGGCGCCATGCCCGCCCATGGAATGGCCCGCGATAGCCCGGCGATCATCGGCCGGGAATGTGGCTTCGATCAGCGCCGGCAATTCCTCGACGACATAATCGTACATGCGGTAGTGTGCGGCCCAAGGTTCCTGCGTCGCGTTGACGTAGAAGCCGGCGCCCTGCCCCAGATCATAGCCGGGATCGTCGGCCACGCCTTCGCCTCGCGGGCTGGTGTCCGGCACGACGAGGATGATCCCGTGCTCGGCCGCGAAACGCTGCGCGACAGCCTTGGTGATGAAATTCTGCTCGGTGCAGGTCAGGCCGGACAGCCAATACAGCACCGGCACGCGACCGTCCTTCACCTGGGGAGGCAGATAGACGCCGACCTTCATCGGACAACCGAGGCTGATCGAGTCATGCTGATAGACGTCCTGCCAACCGCCGAAGCTGGCGTGATGTTCGACACGTTCCATTTTTGTTTCCTTGCTTCGACGGTTGGTGGACGGTGTGGCGATAGGAGCCCTTTTGCTGGCTGTTGTGCGGGGGGAAGCGCCGGCGCCTGTTTCAGCGCCGGCGACAGCCAGTCATAGGGTTGCGGGTATCGCCCTCACCTTCCGGCTTCAGATGAAGGTGTACGAGCAGACCTTGTTGCCCGCCGGATCACGCAGATAGGCCGCATAGGCACCCGGCAGATGGCCACGCGGGCCGGGCTGGCCCTCGTCGGTGCCACCGGCCGCGAGGCCGGCCGCGTGGAAAGCGTCCACTTCGGCGGGCGTCGCGGCGGCAAAGCCAACCGTCACGCCGTTGCTGGAGGGCGCTTCGCCATTGCCGGGACGGGCAATGATGAAGGCGGGCTTGTCGCGACCGTACAGCACCCAGCCATTGCCGAAGGGGCCGAGGTTCTTGACGCCCAGGGCGCCCAGAGCGGCGTCATAGAACGCCGACGACTGCTCGACGTCGGCAGCGCCGATGAAGACGTGCGAGAACACGCCGTTGCCGGAGATAACGGGGTCAGCCATGATATTCTTCCTTGAGGTTAGTGTTTGAAACTAAACGGCGTAATCTGTCGGATCAGTAGTGGATCACGGTGCGGATCGACTTGCCTTCGTGCATCAGGTCGAACGCCTCGTTGATCTCATCGAGACCCATGGTGTGGGTGACGAAGGGCGCCAGATCGATCTCGCCCTTCATGGCGTCCTCGACCATGCCGGGAAGCTGGGTGCGCCCCTTGACGCCGCCAAAGGCCGACCCCTTCCAGACGCGGCCCGTGACGAGCTGGAACGGACGGGTGGAGATTTCCTGGCCCGCGCCGGCAACGCCGATGACGATCGACTGGCCCCAGCCACGATGCGCGGATTCCAGCGCGGCCCGCATGACATGGACGTTGCCGATGCACTCGAACGTGTGGTCGATGCCCCATCCGGTCATCTCGATCAGCACTTGCTGGATCGGCTTGTCATAGTCCTTGGGGTTGATGCAGTCGGTCGCGCCGAACTGACGTGCCAGCTCGAACTTCGTCGGGTTGGTGTCGATCGCGATGATGCGGCCTGCCTTGGCCTGACGCGCGCCCTGGATCGCGGCGAGACCGATGCCGCCCAGACCGAACACGGCAACCGAGTCACCCGGCTGCACCTTGGCGGTGTTGTGGACCGCGCCGATGCCGGTGGTGACGCCGCAGCCCAGAAGGCAGACATGCTCGGGGTTCGCTTCCGGGTTGATCTTGGCGAGCGAGACTTCGGCGACGACGGTGTATTCGCTGAACGTCGAGCAGCCCATGTAGTGATAGAGGGGCTGGCCGTTGTAGGAGAAGCGCGTGGTGCCATCAGGCATCAGGCCCTTGCCCTGCGTTTCGCGGACCGCGACGCACAGGTTGGTCTTGCCGGACAGACAGAACTCGCACTTGCCGCACTCGGCGGTGTAGAGCGGAATGACGTGATCGCCCGGCTTGACGCTGGTGACGCCCTCGCCGACCTCGACGACGATGCCCGCGCCCTCGTGACCGAGAACGACCGGGAAAATGCCCTCCGGATCGTTGCCGGACAGCGTGAAAGCGTCGGTGTGGCATACCCCGGTATGCGTGACCTTGATGAGCACTTCGCCTTTCTGGGGCGGTGCGACATCGATCTCGACGATTTCGAGCGGCTTGCCTGCCTCGAAGGCTACGGCGGCGCGAGATTTCATTTTGATTTCCCTCGTTGGTTGAATCGGACCGCCGGTTGTGAAGCCCGGCGAAGCGCGACTCTCGGACAAACACATACTGGCGGGAGTATGTCTAATATACTCCTAGCCAGTATGCAAGAGGGATATCGACTGAGGGATGGAGGCGCCTGACAGGACGTCATGGCTTGGGAAAGCGCAGCGCGATCGTTGATGCTGCGTTTCCGGAAAGGGGCGGCTTGCCGATCCGGGGGGGAGTTAGATCGACAAGCCGGAAGGGGGTGTTCGTGCGGAAAGCAGTCCGCCCCCTACGACTCAGAATATCCCCCGGTCATGACCGGGGGATATTCCGGGTTAGAAGAAGATCAGGCCGCTACGGAGCCGTGCGGATCGATGACGTACTTGAACGCCGATCCGTCATCGAACTCCTTGTAGGCCGCCGGCGCATCCTCCAGCTTGATGATCTTCGTGTTCATCATCGGGGTCAGATAGGGCATCCGATCGTTCAGGATCGCCCGCATGAGGGCGTGGTTGTAATTCGCCGTCGGCGACTGGCCTGCCGACATCCGCGGCGACTTGATCCAGCCACTGGCCCAATCGACTTCCATGCTGCCCTTCTTGTTGTCCCTATTCTTGGAGATCGGATTGGGGCAGTAAACGCCGACCGTGCTGGTCATCCCACCGAAGCGGACATATTTCAGCAGCGCGTTGGTGACGGCGTTCTCGACGATCTGGTCGGACTCCGCCCCGAACCCGCGACAGTCGAGGCCCACATAGTCGATGACGCGATCGGCCTCGCGCTTGCCGGTGATCCGTTCCAGATGATCCTCGATCGGAATGCCGTCCGACAGGTTGATGGTCTCGACGCCGTGCGGCTTGAGCAGATCGAGCCGCTCCTGAATGAAGTCGGCGACGATGATGGCGCCGGCACCGAGGAGCTTCGCGCAGGCTGCGCCCGCGCGACCGACAGGCCCCGCGCCGAAGATCAGCACGTTCTCGCCGACGATATACGCAGGCTGCGCCGGCCAGTCGGGCGCGGCGAACCCGTGGAACGCGGTCGGCAGCACGTCCGAAAGCAGCGTCAGATCACGGATCTTCGCCATGGCCGCGTCCTTGTCGGGGAAGGCCAGCAGATTGAAGTCTGCATAGGGCACGAACAGGTAATCCCCCTGACCGCCGGTCCATCCGCCCAGGTTGAAGCCGTAGGCGCCGCAATCGACTTCGGGGTTGGTGTGCTCGCACACGTCCGAGCGCATGTGCTTGCAGTTGTAGCAGCGTCCGCAGCCGACGTTGAAGGGAACGGACACGATATCGCCGACCTTGATATATTCGACGTCGGAGCCGACCTCGATCACCTCGCCGGTCATCTCGTGGCCCATCGTCATCCCCTTGGGGACTTCGAACGAACCGCGGTAGATGTGAAGGTCGCTGCCGCAGATGTTGGTGGTGACGATCTTGAGAATGGCGCCGTGGGGGGCTTTCTTGCCCTGCGGCGTAATCAGCTCCGGGAATTTGAAGGTGTTGACCTTCATCTCCATCGGCTTCTCGAATGTGACGATCCTGTTTCCGGTAGCCATCGAATTATCTCCTAGCTCTCGTCCGCCACCCCTCAATAATGTTGAAGTTTCTACCGGACGCGCCAAAGGAGCTGCGCTGAATTAAATCAACACAATACGCCTTTGGCGATCCAGACCTCTTCATTATCGTCCATGCAGAATGGCTTTGGCTGCATGTGACAGCAAACTCGAAGTTTCTATCTTGAGATAGGAAATTCCTATGAGCGTTTTTCGCACCGCAACATTGCCGGTTCAGCCCTTTCGAGGCTGAAATTGGCGATGCAATGCAAGGATTTCCTGCAAAGGAGACACGACTTTGGGAGTGTGGACCAGCTCAAGAAGGGCTGCCGAGGGCGGCGACTTTGCCTCCCCCTTGACGCTGACGAATCCAACATCTGCGTGCGCGCCCGCACCCGTCAGTGCTGAAGCCTGAAGGTTTGGAATGTGGGCGAGGCGGGTCGCAAGCGATTGGGGCAAGACTGCCGCGTAACGCCCTGTGGCCAGATGCGCCGCCAGAATGTCGATCGTGTCCGTGTTGATCGTCGCGGCCGAGCAGTGCGCGAGCTGCAACTGTGCCTCGCTGGGGAGCGCGCCTGCCAGAATGCAAAGCGGCAGGCTCACGACATGATCCCACGCGACTCGCTTGGGCTGCGGCTCTTTGCTCATCTGGAACAGGGTCGTATGTTCCCGGTAGAGATGATGGGTCTCGAACTCGTCCTTCGGAACCTCGCCGAGATAGGTCAGCGCCATGTCCATTTCGTGATCCAGCAAGGATCTCAACAGCGAAGCAGTGCCACTCGCCGTCACGGTTTGCCCCAGCAAGGGGATTTGATCCGCAAGAGCGGCGCTGACGATCGCGCCGACAGCCGAAGTGCCTGATACCATGCCCAAGCGGAACAGGCCCTCCAGCCCTCGCTTGAGGGCCGACAGGTCACTCTCCAGCCCGTCACAGTCCCGTTCGATCTTCTTGGCCCAGGCGAGCACTGTCCCGCCTTCCAATGTGAGACCGTCATATCGCCGGCCATGCCGCACGATCTCGACGCCCAGATCTTCCTCTAGCTGCTTGATCCCCGCCGAAAGCGTCGGCTGCGACACGTTGCAGCTCTTGGCGGCCCGCCCGAAGTGACCCTCGCGATCGAGCGCTATGAGATATTCGAAATTCTTGACGATCATATGCTATCCCATCTGCCTGCGGCATCCGGCGCAGCGACAATTCGCAATTGCGCTCGACTCGCTCGGGCATGGCGGCGGCAATCCTGCACTGAGACCCTTGGAAGATAGATCGGTCAGGATGCGGCGGCGTGTTGAAGCTGAATCATCAATCCAAGACACGGAACCGGAAAAATATATATCCGCCTCTTCGGACGATCTATGAAAACGCCAACCCACAAATCGTACCAAGCGAAGATTGGTCGTATCTTCATTATTACCACCACATTACCGATACATACGCATCAGATATCCAGATAATTACCTATACGGGATGATCTTGGCCGCGCTCATTTGAGATATGTTCTCAATATCTTCATGACCCCCTCCATGTCATTATCGTAAGAGTCACCGTCCTGCCCCCCAATCGCCTTGCTTGAGGGTCCGAACGTCTCTTTAAGATGGCTCTCCATCACCTCCGCCATCAATCCGTTGGTCGCTCCCCGCATTGCCACGATCTGTTGGAGCAGGGGTGCGCAGTCCGTACCTGCCTCGATCGCCCTTTCCAGCGCTTCCGCCTGCCCTTTGATACGGCGAAGGCGTGTGATGGCCCGCTTCTTGTCCTCTGGTGAATGTGGCATCGCGCTTTCCTGAAAGATCACCACTACATACTATACAGGGGGGGAGTTTCAAGCCGCTTGTGAATTAAGGGTCGCGGCTCGTCGACGGCCTCTGCCGATTCATAGCTGCAACGGCCCGCTTTCCCCCTCCAAACATCAGGAGCTGATCTATGGTTCCCTGCCCCCTTGATACTGGTGGGGAGTATGGTATTAAAGTGCGCAAGGCTGTTCCACCTTTCGCCGAGCACGCGCCGCAGCACCACAACGCTGGTCGCAGTTGAGGAGGCCGAAAGTCAGGGAGAAAATCTGGTGCTTGCGAATCTCGATCCGGTAATCCTGGCGCGCGCGCAATTCGCGTTCACGGTCTCCTTCCACTTCATTTTTCCGGCCTTCTCCATCGGCACGGCAAGCTACCTGATGGTGCTTGAAGGGTTGTGGCTGAAAACGGGGAGCGGCGTTTACGCCAACCTCTACCGCTATTGGCTCAAGATCTTCGCCGTAGCCTTCGGCATGGGCGTGGTCTCGGGCGTGGTCATGTCCTATCAGTTTGGGACGAACTGGTCGGTCTTCTCGGCCAAAGCCGGCCCCGTCATCGGCCCGTTGATGGCCTATGAGGTTCTCACCGCGTTCTTCCTTGAGGCGGGCTTCCTCGGTGTCATGCTGTTCGGAATCAACAAGGTGGGCAAAGGGCCGCACTTTTTCGCGACCTGCATGGTCGCCGTCGGGACGCTCATCTCGGCGACCTGGATCATTTCCGTGAATAGCTGGATGCAGACGCCGGCAGGCTATGCGATCAATGCCAAGGGCCAGTTCGTGCCCGCAGGTTCGTGGCTTCCGATCATCTTCAACGCGAGCTTTCCATACCGCCTCGTTCACACGGTCATCGGGGCCTATCTGACGACGGCGATGGTCGTCGGTGCGGTCGGGGGATGGCACCTTCTGCGCGACCGCGCGAATCCCGGCGCGCGCAAGATGTTCTCGATGGCGATGTGGATGGCGGCGCTCGTCGCTCCGATCCAGATTCTCGCGGGCGATCAGCACGGCCTCAACACGCTGGAGCATCAGCCGGCGAAGGTTCTCGCGATGGAAGGTCATTATGAGGCCAGCCCCGACGGCGCTTCGCTCATCCTTTTCGGCCTCCCGAGCAACAAGGATGCGGTGGTCCACGGCAAGGTCGAAATCCCCTATCTGGGATCGCTTATCCTCAAGCACGATCCCAAAGCGCCCCTCCCCGGCCTCAACGACTTCCCGCGCGATCGCTGGCCGCCCACGCCGATCGTCTTCTGGTCGTTTCGGATCATGGTGGCGATGGGCCTCGCCATGCTGGGGCTGGGACTTTGGAGCCTGCTCGCCCGCTGGCGCGGCAAGCTCTATGACTGGCACTGGCTTCACCGCGCCGCTGTCGCGCTTGGTCCGTCAGGTTTCGTCGCGGTCATAGCAGGATGGGTCACGACGGAGGTTGGGCGACAGCCCTTCACCGTTTACGGCCTGCTGCGAACCGCAGAGTCCCATTCCCCCTTGGCCGCACCCGCCGTCGCGGCGTCCCTCGTCGCTTTCATCCTCGTCTATTTCGGCGCCTTCGGGGCCGGCACCTATTATCTGCTCCGGATGATGGCAAAGCCGCCCGCAGCCGGTGAGCCGGAACCGTCCAAGGTGCCGCAACGCGCGGCGGGCATTACGCCGGCGAGCGGCGTCGTGGCATCGACCGGACGGGAGGCATGAACATGGAGCACCTCGATCTCACCATAATCTGGGCCGGTATCATCGGTTTTGCTGTCTTCGCCTATGTCGTGATGGACGGGTTCGATCTGGGGATCGGCATCCTCTTCCCGAGCCTTTCGGTCGGAGGGGAGCGCGATCAGGCGATGAACTCGATCGCGCCGGTCTGGGATGGCAACGAAACATGGCTGGTGCTGGGCGGAGGCGGTCTCTTCGCGGCCTTTCCCCTTGCCTACGCCATCATCCTTCCCGCGACCTACCCGCTCATCATCGCGATGTTGCTCGGTCTCGTGTTCCGCGGGGTGGCATTCGAGTTTCGTTGGCGAGATCCACGCCATCGTCCCTTCTGGGATGTCGCCTTCAGCTTTGGGTCCGTTCTCGCGGCGTTCTCGCAGGGGATCACGCTGGGCGCGATCCTGCAAGGCGTGCGGGTCGAGGCCGATGCCTATGCCGGGGGATGGCTGGATTGGCTGAGCGCGTTCAGCCTCTTGACCGGCGCGGCAGTCGTAATCGGATATGCGCTTCTCGGCGCGGCCTGGCTGGTCTGGAAAACCGAAGGGCCGGGCCAGGAACGCGCCCGTCGACTGGCATTTTGGCTCGGCGGTGCGACGCTACTCGCGCTTTTCGCCGTCAGTGCGGCGACGCCGTTCCTGACCTATGACTATTGGCGACGCTGGTTTGCGATGCCCGGCGTGCTTCTCACCGCGCAGGTTCCTCTGCTGGTGGCAATCTGCGCTGCAACCTTCTTCTGGAGTCTGAAGCGCGGCGCGGAGCGTCTGCCCTTCATTATGGCGCTTGGCCTGTTCTTTCTCGGTTTCGTTGGGCTGGGGATCAGCATCTATCCCTATGTCGTTCCCCGCGCCGTCACGATCTGGGATGCAGCCGCTCCCCCGCAAAGCCAGCTCTTCATGCTGGCGGGTGCGGCCATCATCATTCCGATCATTCTCGGCTATACCGCGTGGGCCTATTGGGTGTTCCGCGGTAAGGTCGGCGCCCACGGCTATCACTGATGGATGAGCAAAAACCGCTCGGTCGACGGCTCGCCTGGATGGTCTTAATCTGGGCGGCCAGCGTTTTGGCGCTGGGGGCTGTCGCGCAGGTCATTCGCCTCATCCTCAAACCCTGACGGCAGCTCGTTTCGACGAGCTGCCGAGGGAAATGCCGGCAAACAGGCGAAGGACATTCCACGGACCATGATCGTTCGATCGCAACCGAGCTTCCAAGATATCATTTTCACCGTGCATGGCTCGATCTTGCCGCGCATCGCGCGGAGGCTGGCGGCGATAGCGATCGTCAGTGTGATCGCCATCCTGGCCGCCCAAGCCCATCCCGGCATTTTCGCGCGTATCTCGACGATCCCTTTCACCCTGATCGGCATCGCGCTCTCGATCTTCATGAGCTTTCGCAACAATGCCTGCTATGCGCGATGGTGGGAGGGGCGGCAGCTATGGGGCGAGCTGATTATCTCGGCCCGTTCGTTCGCGCGCGAGACATCGCTTCTCCCTGACGAGGATCGGCGAGCGTTGCTCCACAGCATATGTGGCTTTGCCTGCGGCCTCACCGCACGCCTTCGCGGCGAGGACGAAATCGCCGCTATTGCGCCGTGGGTCGAAATCGGCCCGGCGACAAAGAGCCCGAACGTCACCAACCTCGTGCTCGATCGTATGGGGCGTAGGCTGCTCCACCTGAAGCAGACTGGCGTCATTACGCCGATTCACTATGCCGTCGTGGCAGAAGACATGCGATCCTTCGGCAAGGTTCAGGGCGCTTGCGAGCGGATATCCACGACGCCCGTGCCGTTCGCATATTCTCTGCTGCTTCATCGCACCGCAATTATCTTTTGCGTGATGCTTCCCTTCGCGCTCGCAGGATCACTCGACTGGTGGACGCTCCTGCCGGTGCTCCTTACCGCCTATACCTTTTTCGGCCTCGACGCGCTGGGACACGAGCTGGAAGACCCGTTCGGCGTCGAGCCCAACTGTCTGCCGCTTTATGCGATGAAGCGGACAATCGAGCGGGATATGTTGTCGCTGCTTGGCGAAGAAGATCTACCCGCTCCACTGGAACCCCATAAATCCGTCCTGAGCTAAATTTGCGCACTCCTTGATACTGGCAGGGAGTACCCTATATTCGGGTGCTGTGCTGGATAGTCGCGTGCTTGGCCCATGCGCCCCCGACTATCTGACCCCCAAGGTCAAAATCGAGGAGCTTGCGGCGATGGCAAATGGATGGGCACCCGATAGTGCGGTGCAGGACCAGATTGATGCAACGATCATGGACGCGGTTTTCGCCGCCCGATCGCGTCTGCCTTCCGGCGAGGGTAGCACCGACTGCGAGGTGTGCGGCGACGAAATCCCCGCGAAACGCCGCACGGCCATACCCGGCGTAAGAACCTGTGTCGCCTGTCAAAGCGAACGCGATAAGCGCCCCACCTTCACCGGCATCAATCGCCGGGGCAGCAAGGACAGCCAGTTGCGCTGATGACGAATGGAGGGCGGCCAAGGCCAAGAATCCGGTGTATTGTACGACGGAGCTGAAGGCCGCCCAATAGCGAGGCCGAACCTCAGTCGCAGCAGCCGCGCTTGAAATGCCGGATCAGGAACCAAACGGCGCCGGCCAGGATGGCGACGATGACGATGCCCTGAACCATGTGCCGCCCTCCGTTCGCGCAGCTTCATCGATCTTCTAGCAGGCTTCGCCATCTCGGTCATGGGCAAGCCGATCGGGCGGTGTTCAACGGCTGAACACGGTGTATCGAAATCTGCACCACGGGCGCGCTGATCGCTTTTGTGAATCACCGCCCCCGCACTGATTCAGGAATGTCGCCGGACTTCGCGGGCCTGATTTTGTAGGCTTTGCGCCATGAATGGCGCAGCTCTCCCGCTTTGTGATCCGATCGAGCTGGTGGCGCTTGACCCGGCCCGCAACGTCCGGCGCGGCTACAGCATCACCGCGAGCCTCGACCTGTTCGGCATGATCTTGGTGGAAACCCGCTGGGGCCGGATCGGCGCGCGCGGTCAGGCCCGTTCCCACGCCTTCGCCGATCGCGAGGCGGCCGAGCGCCATATCGCCGCGACCTTGCGCCGGCGCAACTCGGCCGAGAACCGGATCGGCGTCGCCTATCGGCCGCTATAGGGCGGACCCGGCCCCGCTCGCGTGATTTCCGCGCAGCCGCGCCCCATAGAGGGTATTCGGGCCGAGATGGATGCCGAGCGCATCGAGCAGGCCTGCGCAGCGGGCGACGGCCGCGATCAGCAGCGGATCGGCCGGGATGGCGCGGCCGTGGCTGGTGATACGCTGTTCCTGCGCGAGCCACGTCAGCAGCAGCATTTCGCCCTCGCCGACGAGGCGGGAACCGGGCGGCAGCACGGTGATGCCGTGGCGGGCCGCCACGCGGCGCAGCTCGGCGAAGAACAGCGCTTGCGACTTCGCGGCCTGGCGCGACGGCTCCGAGGCGCGGGCATCTTCATCGGCATGGAAATGCTGTTCGTCGCCGCGCAGCATGGCGAGGGCGCGGCGTTCGAGCGCGGGGCGGCGACGCAGCGCGATCGGGGAGAAGGGCGCGCTCAACGTAATAGGAACTCCACAGGCACTACCAGCTCGATTTCGTCGGGCCGTTCGGGCGGAATCTTGGGGAGCGGATCAGCGCGGCGCAGCGTGTCGAGCGCGGCCTGATCGAGCGCCGGGAAGCCGGAACTCCGCACCAGCGACGAGGATAGCACATGGCCGTCGCGGTTCATCCGGAACCGGATATAGGCGACGCCTTGCTGGCGGGCGCTCTTCGCCGCGCCGGGATAGCGCTGGTATTTCTGCAAGCGGGCGAGAACGCGGCCCTCCCACGTATCGGGCGCGTTGCTCGATACCTGCGGCGCGGGGGGCGCCGGCGCCGTCTTGGGCGCGGCGGTTTCCGGTTGCGGGGGCGTCGGATCGACGGGCTTCACCGCTGGCGCGGGTGGGGGCGGCGCGATCGTCGGGACCGGGATGATCGGACGCTCGACCGGCACGACCTTTTGCGGCGTGGGCTGGCGCTGGTGCTTCTCGACCGGCTTGGGCGCCTCTTTCGGTTTGGGCGGCGTCTCGGGCGGCGAGGCGAGCGGAAGCAGGCTCACCACCAGCGGCGCCGAGGGCGGCGGCGGGTTGAAATGATGCTCGAACGTCAGGAGCAGGCCGGCGAAGGCCACGGCAAAGACCAGGCATGTGCCGAGAAAGCCGAATATCTTGTGTTCGGGCGGCGGGGCATAGGGATGCCGCTCGACCGGGAGCGGCAGCACGATCGGCAGCGTTTCGGCATCGTCGCGCGCCTGGCGCGCGTCGTCGCCGTCAGGGCGCATGGTGGCGAGCATGTTGCGGCCTCCCTGTCGGTCGCAGGACGTGGCGCGCGATCACCAGCAGCGGGATCGCCAGCGCCGCCCACGACAGGCACCACCAGATGCCGCCTTCGCCGAACAGCGCCGAGAGCAAGCCGAACAGGGTCAGCGCCGCGAGGGCGATCGGCCACGACCATTGACGGCGAAAGGTGGAGCGATGCCGTTTCATCACTCGGCCGCCTCTAGCCCGGCTTATTCATCGGGTTCGGTCAGAAGGGTTGGCGGGAGTGGTTTAAGCGATTGCTTTGATGTAGGAAAATGGGTGTCTAGGCCATTCCTGCAGCGAGGCAATTTATGCCACGGACCACACCCGCCGGGAGCGATGATAGCGCGCCGGGATTTTCGTTTCCAGCGATCGGGCGCAAGAAGATCACAGCCGCGTTCGACGGAGGTCGGCTCACCTCGGATGGCGGTGTTCTGCTGCTGGCACAGGCCGAGCGCGCGATGGGGCTTTGCCGGCGGCTTGCGGCTTGCATTGCCGATCCGCGCGATCCTGCGCGGGTGATCCATCGCCTTGATGACATACTGCGTGCCCGCGTGTTCGCGATCGCGTGCGGCTACGAGGACGCCGATGATCTCGACGCTCTGCGTGACGATCCGGGCTTCCGCCTGGCGCTGGGCAAGCTGCCGGGATCGGGCGCGGGGCTGGCCAGCCAACCAACGATGAGCCGGTGGGAAAATGCGCCGACCACACGCGAGTTGGCCAGGATGATGTCCGCGATGATCGACATCTACTGCGCCAGTTACGATTGCAAGCGCCTACAGATACAGGCGGTTGTAGAGGTGATGAACACTTCGACCGTACCTTTCGCGCTCGCGGTCGATGACGTCCCGATCATCCTGATGGACATGACGCTGATCCTGGAGGACGCCGGCTTTCGCTGTCATGAGGCGATGGACGGCGATACCGCGATCGTGCTGCTGGAGGAGCAGGCCGACAACACCATCCTGCTGTTCTCCGATGTCGAGATGCCGGGATCGATCAACGGCTTTGCGCTGGCGCGTCATGTCGCACAGCACTGGCCCTGGATCGAGATCGTGATCGCCAGCGGCAATATCCGTCCCAATCCGGGTGACATGCCCGAGAAGGCGACGTTCATCCCGAAGCCCTTCTCGGCTGCGATCGTCCACGAGCACCTCCGCAGGACGCTGCCTGACGGCAAGAAGCCCGCGCCGCTGAAGAATGCGGTGACGACGCCGGTTCAGCCGGGAGCCTGAGCCACCCCTGCCGAGGCGAGCAACTGCGCGTCGGTCGCGTCGCGGTTGTCGATCCACCATTTGGCGTCCGCGATGCCGAGCAGCGCCGCGCCGGTTTCGACGCTATCGAGAGGTTGATCCTTGCGCAGCAAGGCGATCCGTTTCGCGCGAATGGTCGTTGCCCAGCTGACCTGTCGTTCCGAGCCGTTGAGCGGCGCCAGCGACAGATGGGCAACGGCTTGTTGCGAGGCCGCGGCGTCGCGCTCGTTCTCTTCCTGGCGCTGCTTGCGGTAGCACGCGCCGCAGACCGTCGTGCGCAGCCAGGTGGCCTTGCGCTCCTGCTGCGACGCGAACCCGGCAATGAAATGGGTTTGCTCATGGCCGCAGGTGTGGGTGATGCGATGGTCCATGACGTTCAGCCTGTCATATGGGCCGGATTTGTTCCAGCGGGATTGAGTCGAGCCGTTCGGTTCCGGCGACCGATGCTCGCGGCATGAAGATGGCGATCACGACCCGAGTGGGCTGCTCATCACCAGCACGGTCGCGCGCGCGATCGGCGCCGGCGCTACGCCGGCTCTGAAGGGGGCGACCGCCCCCCACCGCAGCGACTTGGCGACGGGGCGATAGCTGACCGGATGGATGCCATCCCGGCTCGGTTGCGCCCGCAGCGGGATGACGGTGTCGCCGAAACGTGCCGCGATCGACGTGACAATGGATGACGCGCGCAGGTCGTAGGGGGCAAGCCAGGCCACCTTGACGGCGGTGGTTCGCCGCCTGAGCGCAAGAAGGTTGGTTGGGAGCGCCGGACTGGCGGCATCGTTCGACCCGAGTGCGATGAGGGCGACGGTGGCGGCCGAAGCGCCCCTCACCCGCCGCTCGATCTCGGCCGAACCGGCACCCACGCGCGCATGAACCTCGCAGCGTATGCCCTGTGCTGCCAATGCCTGCGCCGTGCCGACCGCGGTGCTGTCGCCCAGGATCAGGCAGAAGGGAATCATGGCCGACCAGCCTGATGGGCAAGCGGTTTTCGTGGAGTGGTCATGTCGCCGTAGGCAAGTAGCCCGAAGATGGCGACAGCACAGCCGGCGATGCCGAACGCTGCGCGTGCCAGCCCGATCAGCCGCGCCTTGCGACCCTTGCGAAGGTGGTTCCACCCTCGATCGAGCGAGGTACGCCAGGACAGCCAGCCATCGCCGATATCGCTCGCGCCGAACATCGCGATGGGGATCGCGACGGCCAGCATGATATGCCGGATGTCGGCGCGGGCGATCACGATGGCGAGAAAGGTCGCGACCAGAATGAACAGCGCGATGGCGTTGATGACGCTGTAGAGCGGGCGCAGCCGAAAGATCCGACGCGAGGGCGCAGCGAGGTAGCGCACGATCGGACGGCGGCAGGTGTCGCAGACCAGCATGTGCTGCCCCAGCGGCCAGCGGCGCATCGCCTCATGGCAATACGGGCATTCGGGCCGGGGCAGGCTGATCATATTCATGCGACGTGGCCGACCCTGATCGCATCGGGAAGTGCAGCCCGGATCACGTCGGCGACGTCGGGCACGCAGATCCAGTTGGAGAATCTCGGGTTCCAGATCGCCTTGCCCTTGCACAACGCGGAAAGAACCTCCCTGCCGATCTCATCGTCGCGCGCGGCCCTGAATGCGATGCGGCCATCTGGCAGTGTCCGCTCGACGATCCCGGCGCATACCTCGATAGGTGCGCCCGCCTTGACGGGAACCGCCTTGGCAGGGGGCGATACCTCCAAAACGGTGCATTCAACCGCTACCGATGTGGAGGGACTTTGCGCCGGATGAACAGTGACAGGCTCTGCCTCGACGTACGGCGGCAATTCCGGCACAGACGCGGCCTGGACGATGGGCATGTTGATCGGCCCAGACGGGTCGCCGGTATGAGACGTATCGGCGGCGTCCGTGCTGTCAGGAACGATGCCGAGGCGGGTATAGATATCGCCCTCCTGGACATGGTCGGCGATGAGCTGGTCGGCGATCTCGACCATCTGCGCGGCGGTGACGCCGGTCGAAAACATTCGTCCCAGGGGCGATGACCCGCCGAACGGCACCCAGGCTTTGTAAAGGTTGTCGCATTTGTAGATCGGCTCGTCGCTGCCGATTTTGGAACGGTCGATCATCGCGGTGGGCGGAACGGACACGAATACGCCGACCTCCGCGAACGCCCTGTCATGCCCTTTTCGCTTCAGCCACGCCTGCAGCACCTTGCGTTGTCGTTTGGCCTGTTCGACCGGATTGGGGATGTTCTGCGGCTGACGTTGCGAGCGATACCAGACCATCCATTCGCCATGCTCGTTCTTCGAGATCCGGCCAGAGTAGTTCTTGGATTCGAAGATCGAGGCGGTGCGCGACGCCCGCGACAGCAGGATATGATCGAACTGCGCGAACCCGCCCTGCCCGTCCGGCAGGCGCAGATCGTGGATAAGCAGGTTGCGGTCGTTGTCAGGCCCGAATTGGTGATCGAGCATATAGGCGGTCTCGCGCTCGCCCCGCATCCCCTGGCGATGGTTCCGCACCGTCGATCGCACGCGCTCGGGGAGAGCCGCGAACTCGTCGGACGCCATCACTTCGTCGGCAAATGCGATCTCGGCCGCGCGGGTCGATTTCTTGCGGATCATCGTTTCGGCGTTCCCGGATTTGGCTGCGGCAGCGGTTGAACCGCCTGCGCCGGTAGCGGCGCGGAGGCGGGAGGCACCATTGCGGGCGGCTTGGCCGGCACCAGCCTCGCCTCGAGCCGTGGCCGTGCATCCTCGATCAGCTTGCGGAACGCATCGAGCGTCGCCAGCGTGGTGATCTTGCCGATGTCGGTCGAGGCGTAGCTTCCACCGAGCGCACCCACGCCAAGGCCGAGCAACAGCCCACCGCCCACGACGCCGATATCCTTCTTGCGCGCCGACCCGCTGGCGACCGCTTCCTGGATGCCGGTGTTCACGTCGACCAGCGTCATCAGCACCTGGCTTTCGAGTGTCTTCGACTTGAGCCCGACCGCCCCGCCGAACACACCGCCGACCCCGCCCCCGCTCTCACGCGACTTGGCGTCGGAATAGACCACCTTCACCTCGATCAGATAATCCGCCTTGGTGACAGGCCGGGTTGTGGCAGTCCCGCCATTGATCGCGCGTTCGCGTTCGAGCGCGCTGAACGCCTCGCCGCGATCGGCGACGCGGAAGCAATTGGATCGCGCGATCATCAGCTTGACCAGTGGCAGCGCGTCGACGCGCGCGGTCGAACCGCCGTTCTGCATCTCCGCCATGCGCATGAGCGCCTGCAGTTGCGGCGACAGGCCATCGGCCGGGTTGGCGGCCTTCTCCTCAACCAGCGCGGCAACGCCGAGCGGCACCTGGCATTGCGGCACGGCGGTCGTCTCGTCGACGCCGGTGCCGCCCTGCCCCAGCTTCTGGGCGTGGGCCATTGAAGGTGTGACGGCCGCGAGCGCGGCCGTCACGACGAGCATGCGGGTGCGATCAAGCACCGGCGCCCGCCTTCTTCGCATGCGCTGCGGGATCGCAGATCCCGGCACGCTCCTCGTCCGCCGCAACTTTCTTCGCGGCTTCGTCACAGTCCTTGCAGTCGGGACAGTCCGCGCAGTCCTTGCATTTGCCGTTGTGAAGCGCGTGCGCGCGATAGCGCGCCTTCTTCGCCTCGACCTCGCGCGCGGCATCGGTGCCGGCATGACTTCCGGCGAAGCTCGCCATCGCGAGCAGGACCGGCGCCGACGACTGCGCGCTGGCGGCCGACGGCAAGGCCACGGAGAGGGCGGCAAGCCCCAGCGCGGCGATCATCTTCAGTTTCATCGTGTGTACTCCTTCCCTGGCCGTTTTCAGAAGAAACCGTTGCGTCGGCCGTCGCGACGGTCATCGTGGCGGGCGCTGCTGTCGCCCAGCGCCGAGCGCCGGACCTCCAGCTCAACCCCGTCCCCCTTGCGGCGAATGCGGACATCCTGCGGGGCGATGTTGTTGCGCTTCGCCCAGCGGTCTGCGTCGGCATCCGAGCCGAACTCGCCCATTTCCTCGAAATCCCAGTTGCTCATGTCTCCTGTCCCGGTTGATCGCCGTGCCGGCGCGCGGGGGCCGGTCCTGGCGGTGCGATGCGAAATCCCCGCGCGTGGATGAAGGACAGTGTCACTGGATCGAGGCCGGTTTGGCGGCGATGCGCCGGACCACGAGATTGCTGTCGGCCCCCAGACGAAGATCGAGCGTGTGCCCGACCCGTCGCGTGAACAGCATCACGCCGGCAACCTCGTCGTGCAGCGTGCCCTTGCCGAAGAAGGTCCGAGAATCTGCCCATTCGCGGCCGTGGATGAAGCGGACGCGATATTGGCCGAGCGGGGCTGGCACGGTGACACGCTCGAAGGCGCGGACATAGACCGACAGCCGGTTCTTCGCCGTCGCCGGATCGAGCAGCTGGACGATGCTATTGTCTGCCGCACCCTGAATGGTCAGGTGGCTTCTGACGGTTCGCAGGTCGACGCTGGAGGAGACGGCGACCGTTCCCGATTCCGGAAAACCGGTGTTCGTCCCCACGATTGACGCGAACAGGCTGGAGGTTGCGCGCTTGATCTGGCCCTGCCCGGCCCAGGCCGCAAGGACCAGTGCGATGGCAACACCGACGCCCAGCGCCTGCCAGTAAGGGGCCGGCGTGAAGCGCGGGCGGGGCCGCCATCGACCGCGCTGATAATCGTGGCCCCTGTTCCTGGCTTCGAACCACGACCCTTTCGATCCGCCAGATATCCAGCTCGCGCTCCCCAGCGGCACCGATTTCCTGAACCCGAAGCGGTTCAGCTCGACCCGTGCCTTGCGATCGTTCCATTGCGTCGCACCGGGATCGAGCCCCTGCCGCTTGCGGTAGCGATCGCGCATATAGTCGCGATCATCGATGCCCATCGACCACCTCCATCGACTGCGAGGGGAGAGCCAGGGGAAACACGTCCATTCTGGACAGCATCGCGTGATCGCGCAGCGAGGCCTCGACGGCGACAACCTCGCTCGAAGTCAGTCCAGGTTCGCGTCGTACGAACAGGATGGTCGACGCCGATCCTGCCAGCCAGCGCGCGATGGAGATCCTGGGCATCAGCCGGTCGTGGTCGGCGAAAGCGTGGGTCGCTCGTCGCACGCCGGCCAGCACGGTCATTCCCCAACGCAGGGCGTGACCGTTTCCAGAATCGTGTCCCGCCGCCTCTGCGACGGCTTCCGGCGGGAGATCCCGTATCAGATCGCGGACGGCCGAAAGGGTCGCACCAGGTTCATCGCCGGCATGCTGGATCGCGCGGAGCAGCACATAGCGCGAAGCGCAGGTGTAGCCCGAGCAAACGTCAGGATCGTCGGGAAGGAACGCTTCGATCGCGGACGAGCGTGCATAGTCGCTCGGATGGTCTGCGAAGAAGTCCCAGTTGCCGCGCGCGGGGTCGATCAGCTGGTCGCGGACCTGGTCGGCGAGTTCGGCGATCGCGTCGCCATCGCCGAATACCGCGAGCCGGCCCCCGTCACCGGCGCGGACCGCTTCAAGCGCCGCTTCCGTCAGATCCGCGGTTTCGGCGATCGTGAGGGTCGCGTGCGTCGGCTCGGGTTGGCGCCGGAAGCGAAAAGGGAAACTACCGTCCACCGGGCGTACCTTGGGTTGCGGGCGGAACGAAAATTCCACCATCGGTGTGAAGCGACGCGCTGACGATTCCGCATCCGACCGCCCAGGCGAAGGTGAAAGCCGCCACCGCGGCCGCCAGGAGTCCCGCCTGACGCAACCGGCGCGTCAGCGGGACGATCATGCGTGGTGCGGTTGACCGTGGCTCCACGGGCTTCCTGCGGGCCTGATGGCCATACTCGGCCGTTCCCTCGATCGCGTCGCAGGGCGGCGTGTCGAGCCGCGAGGTCCGACCGATGCGGGGAGGCCCGTGCATATAGTCGCGGTCGGCGAGGCTCATCGTGCTGGCTCGGACCGGACCCGGAGGGCACGCAGCGCGCGGGTGAGCGGCAGGAGTAAGACGTAGGTCAGGCCGAAAATCGCGGCCATCGCAAGCGTTTCGCCGCCCCAGTCGAGCGCATCGTCGCGCCGCGCGAGCTGGCTGCATTGCGTGAGCGTATGAGTGTCGAGGTCGCAGGCGTGCCAGTGCTTGGTGGCGATCACCTGGTCCCAGGTCGGTGGTGATGTGGTCATGCTCATAGCTCCAGTCCGATGTCCTTTTCGGGGTAGGGAAGTTCAGGCCCTTTGGGCTCGACCGGGACGCTGAACCGGGAGAGGTCGAGCGAGGGATCGGTACGGATGTCGATCTTGCCGCCGGTCGAGGGGCGGGCTGTATCTGCGCTCGGCTCGCCTCCGACTTTCTCCGGTCCGCGATCGAGGTCGGGCGGCAGCGAAGGGTTGAACGTCTCGCCCGCGCCGGCTTTCGTGGCTGCGCCGGCAGCGCCGCGATCGGGGTCGATCGACAGCGCGCCGGTGGTCTCGAGCGCCGAGGTCTTGTTGCCCTCGTTGCGCTCGATCGCGGCGGTCAGCTTCTCGCGGTCGTCGGTGAACAGCTGGATGTCGTCGCGGACGCGCGTGACGGTGACGTTGAACAGCCGCTGGTTGGAGAGGTTCGATTCCCTGTGGCTCATCACCGCGATCGCGGTGTCGGTGGTGATGCCCTGCGCCGCGTGCATGTTGAGCGCGTAGGCGAGGCTGATCCGCTCCATCATCGGATCGCCCGCCTTCAGCTCGTGGAGGGTGCCGTCGCTCGCCTCCACCTTGATCCCCGACGGGTCGGCCGAGACGACGCGGGCGATATCGTTGTTGTTGAGGCCGCGGTCCTTGTCGTTCTGGGTCCAGCGGATCTTGTCGCCCTCATGCAGCTTGATCTGCTCGCGCTGGGCGAGCTGCATCGCGTCGGTCTTGTCGACCGGCGATATCTTCTGCGGATCGAAGGTCCGTACCCGGTTGCCGATCTGGACCTGAACGCGCCCCTTCGCGTCGACGCCGAGCACGTCATAGGTGCCGGGGCTGAGGCCGAGCTCGCGCATGGCATGGCGCAGGTCGATCACCTGGCCGGGCTTATAGGTATGCGCGTAGCGGAGTTCCTCGCGCGTGACGTTGACCTTGTCGAGGACCGGGGTGACGACGCCGTCCCCTTTCAACGTGCCCTCCGCGGCGAGGCCGTCCTGGATGCGCACGTTGAGCTCTGCGCGCGCGACGCGGCCCGACGAGAACATCGCGGTGGTCTCGCGCTGTTCGGGGGTTAGGCCCAGCCAGTGTTCGGCCGCGGCCTTCACATGCTCGGGGTTGGCGGTGACCTTGTCGCCGAGCATCGCCATCGCCTCGCGCACCTCGCCGCGGTTGGTCAGCGCGGCGACGGTGCGCAGCTGCTCGGTGCGCTGGCGCAGATTCTCGTCCATCCGCGCCAGCGTGATCCCGCCGGCCTGCGCGAGCGCGAACGCCTTGCCGGCGTCGACCGCGGTGATCTGCTGGCGATCGCCGATCATCAGGAAGCGATCGACGCCGAGCGCATTGGCGATGCCGACCAGGTGCTTCATCTGCTCCGAGCCGACCATCGAGGCTTCGTCGAGGATGAGCGTGGTGCCGGCGAGCGCGTCTCGCGCGCCGTCATAGCCCGCGCCCTTCCCAGCGAGCGCGTGGCGGGCATAGCTGTGGACGAACGAGGACACGGTGCGGCTCTCGATGCCGGCTTCGGCGCCGAGACGATCGGCGGTCGCCTTCATGAGCGCGAGACCGACCACCTTGCCGCCTTCCTGCTCGACATTGCGCGCGACGCTCGCCAGCATGGTCGACTTGCCGGCGCCCGAGACGCCCTGGACCGCGACGATGCGATCGGCGGAAGTGAGCGCCATCGTCGCGGCCGCCATCTGCCCTGCATTGAGTTCCTTGTCGCCCGATGCGGCGTTGATCCGCTCGATAACGGTGTCGGCGGAGACGATCACCCGCCCCTCCCCCTTGCCGCGCTCGATCTCTGCAAGGATGCCGCGCTCCGTCGCGAGCGCCTCGGGCGTCGTGACATGGGTGACGACGCTGTCGATCCGGTCATCCTTGCCCGGAATCAGCTTCTCGTTGCGGATGAGCTCGGAGACGCGCGCGTCGACATGCGCGGCGGTGACACCCTTCAGCCCGAGGTCGAGCGCGGTCCTGGTGATGTCCGGCACCGCGAACGCGGCTTCGCGTTGGGCATGGATGCGGATCGCGGAGGCGACGGCGTGCTGGGCGCGCAGATCCACCGGCGCGATGCGCAGCCGGTCGAGGCCGCTGGCGACGAGCGGATCGGCGGGTCGGAATAACTCGCCCAGGCTTTCGCGGAGATTGGCCAGGACGTCACCGAGGCGCTCCATCGGTCGTGGCTGGGCATCGAGGCCGCTGGCGCCAGCACGCTCGCGCGCGGCATCGACCAGTGCCTTGCCGTCGAATCCGAGCGCGGCCGCCCGGTCACGCCATTCCTGGCGCAGGGCATCGCGATCCTCGACGTTCAGCTTGGCGTCGCGGGTATTGTTGGTCACCTTGCGCAACGCCTCGGCGGAGGTGACACCGAGCTCGCCGGCTTTCGCCAGGATATCGGCGCGCCGCTGGCTGAAGGTGTCGATCACCTCCTTAGGCACGCCGGCGATCTCGAACTGGCCGTGCTTGCCGGTGACGCTTGTTTCGTAGCCGATCTTTGCCAGCTCGGCGCGAAACTGGGCGTGATAGGCCGCGCCGATCGTGGTGTTGTTCTTCCAGAGCTGCTGGTTGTGGAGCGCCTGCCATGCCCCGTTCGCCATCTTGGTCATGTTGGCGATAAGGACGTGGATGTGGCCCTGCGGATCGAGAGCGCGGCTCGTGTCGTGCTGGAACAGCGCATAGACGAGGTTGCCGGTTCGCACCGCATCCCCTGACCTGGACTGATCGTAGGTGCGGCCTTCGGCGAAGGTCTTCTCGACCCATCCCATCGTCGCCTTTACGGCGTTCATATGCGCGGTGAGGACACGGGTGTCGCAAGCGACATAGGCCATTACGCTGGCGGACTTCGGCATCGAGAAGGTCAGGTCGACACCGAGCCTGCGACCCTCGACCTGCCCGACCTTTTCGCCATCGGGCATCTCGCCGTTGAGGATCTTCTCGAAGTCTTCCTTGGTCACCTCGCCCTTGAGGCCAAGGTCGGCCGCGCCCACCCCGCCCCAGGCGGTCGCCTCGGACGAATGCTCGGCGGTGTAGTAATCGTCCTTGGCGAAATACTGCGCCGCGCCGGAGGCGGACTTGACGGAAGCGACCGACAGCATCGGCTACATCCCCATGTCCATGTCGTCATCGATCTCCGGCGAATGATCCGGGCCGTGATGACGATGGTGGTGATCGGGGTCGCGCTGCGTCGCAAACCCATCGCGCAATTCGCGGGTCGCCTGGTCCTCGTGGCGATCGGCATCACCGCGATCGGACCGGCTTTCCGGGGCATGGCGTGACGCCTCGCCGCGCGTCGGATCCACCCCGCTCTGCGGACCCGCACGGTTCTCGATCAGGGACATGCCCATGCCGCCGAGTTGGGCATCCAGACTGGATGAACCTCCCGTCACAGGCTTGGAAGGTTCGCCCCCGACCCTCGTTGCGGCATCCGACGCGCGGACGGCATCGACGCCGGTCGGGCTGCTGGCGACGCCCTTGCCGGTTATCTGATCGATCACCACCGGCAGCGACCCGGTGACCTCCATCGCCGCAGCCGCCTTTTCAGCCTCGCTACGCGGCTTCTCGGGCTGCGAGGCGGTCAGGTCCGGCTCTTGCCTTTCCTTCGCCTCCACGCCCCCCACAGGCCGTGTGGGGGTATGCTCGCGGCCACCCTCACCCCCCTCATCCGCGCCATTGTTCCGGGTGTTCTGACGACGCCGGTCTTCCGGCGAGACGTATTCGGTAGGCTTGAAGTTCTTGCGGGGCACCGCCCCCGGCGCGACCTCGGCATAGGAGCGGTATTTGAGTTCGATCCGCGCAGCGGGAAATCCATCGGGAAACTTCACGAAGCCGTGGAGCGACGGCAGGTTGTTGATGTCGTCGGGGATGACCAGCGGCTCGATCGCCGTGCGAGGCGTGAGGGTCGAGGCGTCGCGGGTGTTGTTGTAGCCGTAGCTGTAGGCCTCATCCATCTGGCGGACCTCGCGGCTGCCGATGAACTCGGAGCACTTTTCGGCTGTGGTTCGATCGGCGGTGGCGAGGATCAGCTTGGTGCGCGCAAGTCCGGTGAGCGCGGTCGCGTTCTGCAAGCCATAGGTCGCGACCAGCTTGTCGAACGAGTGGATCCCAAGGACGAACGCACCGCCGAAGTTGCGGGCCGACTGGAGGCCATGCTCGATACCAGGAAGCGCGTGAAGCGCATGGACTTCGTCAAACAGATACCAGGTCCGCAGGTCACGGGTCTTGGGCAGGCGCATGAGGTTGTTGACGGCCAGATCGATCCACAGCGTGAACAGACCGCGGGTCATCTCGAGGTCGTTGTACGAGCCGGTGATGAACATGATCGAGCCGTCGCGATTGTCGGTCGCGATCCAGTCGCGGATCGAGAAGGCGGGCGGGCCGCCCGGGACAGGGTCCGGCATGAAGCGTAGCGCCTGTCCGTTGACGTTCAGAACCGAGCGGATCGATTCCGCCATGCGGGCGGCTTTCTCGGTCGTCAGCGGGGCGGCGATGGTGTCATCGAGCTTGGCGTTGATCGACTTCAGATCGGCCTGCATCAGGTGGTGCGCGATCGCGGCGTTGTTCGCCTCACCCATCTCTTGAAGCTTCAGGCACATCTCGATGAAGAGCATCCGCGCGGCGTTCTGCCAGAACGGTTCCTTGTCGTCGGGATGCGAGGGAATGAGGGCCGATGCGGCCGAAACGAAGTCGGCATAGTTGCGGCATTCGTCGAACAGCGTCCACGGCGCGCAACGCTCGTCCATAGGGTTGAGAATGACGTCGGTTTCTGGGTTGTAGAACGTCTCCACGAACACGCCGGTCAGGTCAAAGATGACCGCGCGATGACCGCGCGCGCGAAGCTGCGAGACGTGGCTGCGCAGCTGGGTCGTCTTGCCGGTGCCGGTGGTGCCGATGAGCATGGTATGGCTCTGTTCGAGCCGCCACGGATAGGGGATGCCGGCGATCGTGTATGGAACGTGGATGCCCCGGTCGATCCGATCGAGGATCGGAGCCTTGGCGACGAGTTCGGGGACGTACGGCGGATCGTGTTCGGCGCACTCGGTGCGGAACTTGCGTCGGTTGTGGCCGCTGACAGTTTTGACGAGCACGTCACGCTCGACCAACAGGGCGCCGCGGTTGTGGCGTTCCTGGAGCATGTCGCTGCCGCGCTTGTTTGCCCACATGATGAACCACATGATGATCGGTGCTGCGATGAAGGCCGACATGACGAGTGTCGTCAGGAAGATCTTGACCGTCTTCGCCCAGGCATGAACGACATGGGGTTCGTAGGGGACGTAGCCGATCGGAACCTTGGTCACGATGCCGTTTGGCAAGGTCAGGTTGATGAGGTGGAATTTGTCCCCGCCGACCCACGTCCAGATGGCGGAATAGAGCTTCATCAGGTCGAGCTGGAATTCATGCTCGGCGAGGCCCAGCCAGACGAAGATATTGAACAGGACGATGAACGTCCCCAGCCATATCCAGATGGGCACCTGGAGGCCCGCCCAGGTCATCTTGTACTGACTGGCGAGAAGCTGCGAACCGCGGGTGAAATTGCCCGAGTTGCGGGTGATCCGCCCCCGCGCGGAATGGTGCTTTACGGTCGCCGCCTGACCGTTGAACCGGATGTCGCCGCTACGCATGGAACGTCGCCAGGCGCTCCTTCGCGGCTTCGCGAAGCTGGGGTACGACGTCGCCGTGATCGCGTGTGATAATCACGTCGATCGCCGCCTGCATGTACTCGAGAACGAGGACCGCACGGGTGATGTTGAAAGTATGCTCGGCCTCAGCGAAACGGATACCGAACATAAGCGCAGTGCGCGCGGCCTCAGACCGGGAGCACGACCGTTTCGCGGCTACACGATCAAGTGCCGCAATCTCTTCAGACGAAAGTCTGAAAGCTATCGTCGAGTTAGACATTCACCACCCACTTGAAAGTGGCTGGTGGGGTTTTCGGAGAGTGGAAAATACTACAGCCTGGTCCCGAGGTATAGAGTGAAAACGCATTCACCCTGCAAACAGGGATTTTCGCGCGTTCTCAAGCGCTTAGGGGAGAACCACCAAGGCGTTTGCAGGGGCAAACATGTTTGCCCCTGCAAACACCGGCAATTACAGACACTTAACCTGCGGCGTGCCGCGTACGGTGTGCAAATCCTTGGGGACTGTCGCGGTGGTGGTGGCATCATGGCTGGATGTCCGATCATTGGACTGGGTTCCGGGAGAGTAAGCGCCGCAGGCAGGCGACCACCGGACTGGACCGAAGGGTATTGGGCGGAGCAATCCCGCCCGACGACGGACCTGGCCGAAGGTCAGTGTCCGTCGCCTCATGCTGGTCCGGTAAAGCCGGACCAGCGAGCGATTATGAGTGTCGCTATTGTGCCGGTGGAGCGGTGCTGGCATCGTGGGAAATGGAGGCCGATCCACGATCAGAAAAGGCAGGTCATATGGCACGGAGTATCGAGCAGGAACGGGCACAGCTTGAGGCGGACGAACAGCGGCTCAACGAACGCCGCAAGCAACTGGCCGATCGTGAGCGTTCGGAGCTGCTGAAGGAGGTGGAACGGTCGGGGTTGATGAAGGCCGATCCTGCCCAGTTCAGCGCGATCATTGGAGCGATCAAGAAACTCGGGATCGCCGAGACCGTGAAGCGCCTGACCGCGTAAGCGGGTCAGCGCGAAAGCGGGCTCAAGCCCATCATGCAAATAGAAGGGGAGCTGCCGTTAGGCGCTCCCCTTTTCAATGCTTGGGCCGAGTTGGCGAAGCTTCGGTCCATTCAGGCATAAGAATGGGGAGCATCGAGGCGAAGCCCGATGCTCCCCGACGCGATGGCGACTGGAGGGAGGCTATCCCCAGACCATGCGTATCCCTTCACTGGTGTCGGCCTGAGCAGCGAGGGTGTCGAAGCGTTCGAGGTAACGACCATCGAGGCGACCAAGGTCGCGGCGAACATAGGGCTGGCCGAGTGTTTCGCGTAGTTGCCCGATGGGCATGCTGCCGCAATTATCGTCCGAAAGTCGCAGCGCGTCGAGGACGTGGAAGGCGTTGCCGTTCGCGAGATTGATCTCCGCTGCGCCGTCCGGGGTGCTGGCGACGCGCATCGTGATCGTGCGGGTCGCGTCATCGTGCCAGAAGCGCACGTTGAGGCCACGGAACTGGGCTTCCTCGACCACGGCGATGACACCCACATCGTGATCGAAGATCGCGCAGATCGACGCGAGCGACCAGGGGCAGACGCGAGCTTCGAACGAGCACGACACGAGCGGGTCATCATCCTCGTCTTCGAGCAGCTGGCCACGTTCGCGGGCGAAGGCGCGGAACGCGGCAAGCTGGCGGGCGGTGATGACGGCGGGCGCGGCGTCGGCTTTGCGATCGACGCTGAGGAAGAAGGTGATCGACATGGTCTGTCTCCCATTGGAACCATCATCTCCGGTTCCCCTCCCCTTCCGATCCGTCAGGATCGGCATGGCCGTTCACGGGGTCATGGGTCGGTCCGCAGGACCGGGTGCCCGAGCGATGCGTAGCTGGTGCTCGCAATGCGCAGGCATTGCGGCACCGCGAGCGAGCCGGGCATTGGTCGGACTGCGCCGGTCGATGCGTAGCGAGCGCGACACGCGCAGGCGTGGCCGCGATGCGAGCGAGACGGGCGCGGTCGATAAGCGGGTGCGATCGGCACGAGCGAGGCGTAGCGAACCGGCGATCCGAAGGGATCGTCGTGAAGCGAGCGAGCCGTGCCGGTCAGCCCATACTCGATCGCATCGGCACGGCGCGATGCGCAGCGGCAGCGCAGGCGATGCGACGGCATCGCCGCGCCCGCCAGCGAGCCGTGCCGATGCCGCAGTCGAGACGCCGGCTGAGCCGCGACGGTCGATGCGTAGCGAGCGTGACACGCGCAGGCGTGGCCGCGATGCGAGCGAGACGGCGTGGCCGATCAATGGGTGCGATCGGCACGGCGCGATGCGCAGCGGCAGTGCAGGCGATGCGACGGCATCGCCGCGCCCGCCAGCGAGCCGTGCTGATGCCGCAAGCGTGACGCCGGTTGAACCGCGCCGGTCGATGCGTAGCGAGCGTGACACGCGCAGGCGTGGCCGCGATGCGAGCGAGACGGCGCGGTCGATAAGCCAACGCGATCGGCACGGCGATGCGTAGCGAACCGGCGATCCGAAGGGATCGCCGTGAAGCAAGCGAGGCGTGCCGATTGGTGTTCAACGACGATCGCCAGTCGTATCGGCCGAGGCGTAGCGCGCTGGTCATCGCATTCAGCGATGACCGCAAAGCGAGCGAGGCGATGCGACGGGTGTCGGTATCGACCCCGGCACCGGCGAGGCGTAGCTGGCAGTGGCAATGCGACGGCATTGCCCTGCCGCGAGCGAGCCGTGCCGAGCGGGCAACGTGGCGTGATCGACCGATAGGTCAGTCCCACGCGGCGCGATGGGGCTCGATGCCCCGGAGCGCCGCCCAGGGCGACGTAAAAAAGGGGAAGGACTCCGGTTGCCCGGAGCCCTTCCGTGGGTGCGTCAGGCGCGGCGGCTGCGCTGGCTCGGCTGCACCGGTGCCTGTCCGTCCTTGCGGAAGACGTGGAGCGGTACGCCGGCGGTACGCAACTTGCGAGCGAAGTCGATCTGGACGCCCGATCCTTCGCAGACGATCGCTTCGACGGGACGCAGCGAGGCGATGCGGTCGTTGCGGAGGAACCCGCCCCGGTTGCCGTGGCGCTTGTCGAGGAACATGCGCACCAGCTTGACCTCGCGCGAGGCCGCCCACGACGCTGCGATGGCGTCGGCACCCTTGTTCATGGCGGTGGTCATCAGGACCATCGACGGGATGCGACGCTTGATCTGGTCGAGGCGTTCGAAGAGCTGCTCGTGGTCGTGCCATTCCATGCCGCCCGAGAAGGCGACAATCGGGCCGCTCGGGTTATGCTCGTCCCGACGCTTTGCCGCGCGCGCCGCCAGATAGTCGGCACCGTCGATCATCGAGGCGGTCAGCTTGGACGACACCCGGCTGCCGCGGACGGTCGAGAAGGGCCGTCCGGTCTCGACGCGATACACGTTCCCGGCGTGGTCCCGCATGCAGCGCATCGCCTCGGCGCAATTCTCGAGGGTCTGGCAGAGCAGCTGGGTCTCTTCGAGCTCCACCGCGTAGATCTCCGAGGGGTCGTAGCTGCGCACCAGGTCGCCAAGTTTCTTGGCGGCGTCATCCTCACGGCCCTCGATGCGCTTGGCCACCATGTGGAAGCTGTTGACGAAGCCCCATGCGAGGTCGGCGGCGAACTCCTCCATGCGAGTGTCGCGGAACACGTCGAACATCGTCGCCAGCATCTGCTCGACGGCGTGTGCGGCCTGCTCCGGGTCGGGCATGTCCAGCTTCTCGGCTTCGCTGACGATGGAAAGCTTCGCCATCTCGCTCGCCTCGATGAACGCCCCCTGATAGGTCTCGGTGGTGTGCTCGTCGGCGCGGCGCTCGTTGATCGCGCGGCCCATGTCGTTGAAGTTGCTGTACTTGGTCATGATAGCCTCCATGAGTTGAAAATCTCACCTTCTCTCGGTGAGGAATCTCATCCGGCATGCGGCGGTCAGGGCGGTCAGGGACGTTAACCGGGAAGCCGCGGCCCGCAGGGTCGCGGACCCCGGTTAACGCTCGCGCGCGGGGGAGCCGATTTTCTCGTGCCCTGGAGGCGGAGCGAAGCGGAGGCGGAAGGGTGCGTGAAAATTGGGGGGACCGCGCGTCCTTGACGGCCCGCCAACCCCGCATGCCAGACTTCCTCATCACAGAGAGAGAAAATATTATGTTGTGGTGGGCACGCCGGGTCGGACCGAGCACGGGCGGCGGTGATGCGCCGCCAGGCGCAGCGCCGCAAAGGCAGCGCCAGTGAGCCCGGGAGGGCGAGCCAGCTGCCGCCGCCCGCGCGCAGGACGCCCGGCGCCGGCATAGGGATCGTCACCCGCAGGGCGTGCGCCGTTGTGGCGCGAAGAAGAAAGGAGAGTTCGAATGAACTGAGCTTATTGGCATAGCTCATGCCTGACCGACTTACCGGTGCTGGTGATGAACCGGCTGAGATTCCGAAAGGAAAACG